>JAEYYJ010000358.1 GCA_023430845.1 Pseudomonadota bacterium | reverse complement strand
TCGATGATCACCGTGTAGGTGACGACGTTCTGCAGTTCAGTGGCGGCGAGTCGAACCTGCGACACGGACCCGTGGAAGCGATCCTCGGGATAGGCGTCGACAGTGAACTCGACGGAATTTCCTTCGCGAATGGAACCGACGTCGGCCTCATTGACCTGGGCCTCGATCTGGATGCGGCGCAGATCCTGCGCGATCTTGAAGAGCTCGGGCGCCTGCAGGCTCGCAGCGACCGTCTGGCCGACATCGATAGTACGCGAGATCACGGTGCCGTCGATCGGCGACTGAATGAGCGTGCGATCGAGATCGATTTCGGCGACCTTCAGCGCGGCTTCGCGCTGCGCGATCGTCGCCTTCGCGTTCGCGATCTGGGCATCGATCACGGCAATATCGGCCGTCGCCACATCCACATCGCGGACGGCGCTGTCGAGCGTCGCGGTCGAGGCGACACCCTTTGTTGCCAGTGTCTCCTGGCGTTCCAGCAGACGCTTGGCGTTGCGCAGGACGGCCTCGGCTCTTGTGCGCGCAGCTTCCTGATTGGTCAGGCCAGCCTGAGCCGCCACGAGATCGGCGCGAGCCTGGGCAACACGGGCGGCGAATGTCTTGTCGTCGAGGCGGGCGAGAAGGTCGCCTTCCTTGACCTCGCTGTTGAAGTCGGCGCTGAGCTTGTCGATCCTGCCCGAAAGCTGTGAGCCAATGCTGACGGTGACAACGGCACGCACGGGCCCTGATGTCGTCACGAGCCGGCGGATCTCACCGCGGCTAATCTCGGCGGTGTCATAGGCAAGCGCAGGATCACCCGAGCTGCCGAAGCCGCCGAGATTCATCATCCAGGCGGCGCCGACGCCCACGGCCGCCAGAGGCAGCGCCAACGTGAAGAGATATTTGAAACGGCCCGCCATGTGTCCGACCTGCCTGCGCCTTCACACCAAGCGACCGGCCCCACGGGGACCGGCCTCTGCTGTTTGAACGCCGGCATGGAACCTGTTCCGTCGCCCTGCCCCGGCGTGTCCCTGCATCATTGTGGCGGAAAGGCCCGTTCGGGAGAAGACATCCCCCCATTACAAATTGTCCAGCAAGCTTACCGGCACCACTTCCGGGCGATGAACCGTGCGTGAATGCAGCGTTCAATGGCAGTTCACGGCCTCGGGGCCAACATTGGCGAACCCTGGACGTAGATCTTCCCCGGCGTGAAGAATGCGAGGCGCGGAGCCCAGGGTCTCCGCGCCTTTTGCTTTTTCGCTCACGCCGAGTTCGCTTCGCTCACCGGCTCCGCGGGGCGGCCCTTGGGCCGGCACGCGGTTGCGTGCTCAGGAAGGAGATGCTTCGCTCACGCAGCGTGAGCGGAATCAGGCTTGATTGAACACGCGGAGCGGGCGCAACTCGCCGCGCTCGATCTCGCAGAGCGCAATCAGCGTACCCTTGGAGAGGGCGAAGGCTTCGCCGTTCATGACCGGGGCATCGCGCCCGCGCAGCAGCACGGGTTGTCCGCGCGCGAGGCGGGCCGCATCCGACTGCGAGACATTGACCTCGAGAAGCTCGGCAAGAGCGCTCTCCACTGGGCGCAGCAGCGACTTGATCTCGACGCCGCCGTCCTCGCGATTGGCCGCTTCCTCGAGTTCGTCGATGGTCACGGCCTGCGCTTCCTCGAAGGGACCGACCCGTGTGCGCCGCAGTGCGATCACATGCCCGAGGCAGCCGAGCGTGCGGCCGATGTCGCGGGCGATGGCGCGGACATAGGTGCCGCGGCCGCATTCGGCCTCGAACACCGAGGTATCGTGGTCCGGCATCTCGACCAGCTCGAGCCGATCGATCTGCACGGGACGGGCCTCGAGTTTCACCGTTTCGCCCTGGCGCGCGAGGTCATAGGCGCGCTGGCCGTCGATCTTGATGGCGGAGAACGCCGGCGGCGTCTGAAGGATCTCGCCGAGGAAGCTCGGCAGCAGGGCTTCGATCGCGGCGCGTGTCGGACGCATGTCGCTGCGCCCCACAACCTGTCCTTCGGCATCGTCGGTGTCGGTTTCCACGCCCCAGCGGACTGTGAAGCGGTAGGCCTTCTGCCCGTCGACGGCATAGGGCACCGTCTTCGTCGCCTCGCCGAGTGCGATCGGCAGGATGCCCGTCGCGAGCGGGTCGAGCGTCCCGGCGTGCCCGGCCTTCTGTGCCTGAAACAGCCAGCGCACTTTGCCGACGGCCTGCGTCGACGTCATGCCGATGGACTTGTCCAGCACGACCCAGCCGTTGATCGGATTGCCCTTCTTGCGGCGCCCCACGTTACTTGCCCCCTTCGGTGTCGTCTTTTGCCTGCACGTCGCGCTTTACGCGGTCGCTGTCCAGCAGCCGGTCGATGCGCGTCGCCTCCTCGAAACTCTCGTCCTCGCGAAAGCGGATGTCCGGCGCGAACTTCAGGTTCAGGGCACGGGCGACCTCGCCGCGGATGTATTTCTGATTGCGTCTGAGCGCTGCGAGCACTGGCGCGACATCATTCCCGCCAAGCGGCATCACGTACACCGTCGCAAGCTTGAGGTCGGGTGACATGCGCACTTCGGGGATGGTTACCACCGCGCCGGCAAGCGTGTCGTCGTGGATGTCGCCGCGCGCGAGAAGCTCGGCGAGGCGGTGGCGCACGAGTTCACCGACGCGCAGCATACGCTGGGATGGGCCACTGGCACCGCCGAGGGCAGCGCCGCGCCCGGCACTTGGTTTCTGTCGAGGCATTTTCTCACTTGGCAGCGGGTTCGGACCGCCGCCAGCTCCTTGAAATTCCAAATCGGCAATACCGGAAGCAGAAGGCGGATGAGCACGCTGCTCATCCGCCTTTCATGCATTCCGATCGTTAGAGGGTGCGCGCGATCGTCTCCACCTGGAAGCACTCGATCTCGTCGTCCTCGCGGATGTCCTGGTAGTTGGCAAAAGCCATGCCGCATTCCTGGCCAGCCGGCACTTCCTTCACATCGTCCTTGAAGCGCTTGAGGATGGCGAGCGTGCCCTCGTGGATGACGGTCTTGTCGCGGAGCAGGCGAACCTTGGCGCCGCGCTCGACCTTGCCTTCCGTGACGAGGCAGCCGGCGACCTTGCCCTGCTTCGAGATGTTGAAGACCTGCTTGATGGTCGCGTAGCCGAGGAACACCTCTTTCTTCGTCGGTGCAAGCAGGCCGGACATGGCCGCTTTCACCTCGTCGACGAGGTCGTAGATGATCGAGTAGTAGCGGATCTCCACGCCCTGCTGGTCGGCCGAAAGCTTCGCCTGCGTGTTGGCGCGGACGTTGAAGCCGAGGATGACCGCTTTCGAGGCGTGCGCGAGGTTGATGTCGGATTCGGTGATGCCGCCGACGCCCGAATGGACGATGCGGGCCATGACCTCCTCGTTGCCGAGCTTCGCGAGCGCGCCCATGATGGCTTCGACCGAGCCCTGCACATCGCCCTTCACGACCAGCGGGAACTCCTTCTTCCCGGTATCCTTGAGGCTCTGCATCATCTGCTCGAGCGTGCGCGGCGTTCCCGCCGTGCCGAGCGTCTCGCGCCGCTTGCGGATGCGGTAGTCGGTGATCTCGCGAGCGCGCGCCTCGTTCTCGACGACGGCGAACTGATCGCCGGCCTCGGGAGCCGTATCGAAACCGAGCACCTCGACAGGCACGGACGGTCCGGCCTTGACGACGTTGTGGCCGGTGTCGTCGAGCAGCGCCCTGACGCGGCCCCAAGCACTGCCGGCAACGATGATGTCGCCGACTTTGATCGTGCCGCGCTGAACGAGCAGCGTGCCGACCGGGCCACGACCGCGCTCGAGCTTGGCTTCGATGACGAAGCCGTCGGCGAGACGGTCCGGGTTGGCCTTGAGATCGAGCAATTCGGCCTGGAGGGCGATCGCCTCGAGCAGCTTGTCGAGGTTGGTGCCCTTGAGCGCCGAGACCGCGACCTCGAGCGTCTCGCCCGACATCGTCTCGACGACGATCTCGTGCTGGAGCAGCTCGGTGCGCACGCGGTTCGGATCGGCCTGCGGCTTGTCGATCTTGTTGATGGCAACGATGATCGGGACACCGGCAGCCTTGGCGTGATTGATGGCCTCGATCGTCTGCGGCATCACGCCGTCGTCGGCCGCGACCACCAGCACCACGATGTCCGTCACCTTCGCGCCGCGGGCACGCATGGCGGTGAACGCGGCGTGGCCCGGCGTGTCGATGAAGGTGATCTTCTGGCCCTTCTCGGTCGAGACCTGATAGGCGCCGATGTGCTGGGTGATACCACCGGCTTCACCGCTGGCGACATTCGCATGGCGGATGGCGTCGAGCAGCGAGGTCTTGCCGTGGTCGACGTGGCCCATGATCGTGACGACGGGCGCACGCGGCTGCAGATTCTCGTCCGTATCGTCGCCGCCAGCGAAGCCTTCCTCGACGTCGGCTTCGGAAACGCGCTTGGGCGTGTGGCCGAAGTCCTGCACGATCAGCTCGGCCGTGTCGGCGTCGATGGCGTCGTTGATCTGGTGCATCGCCCCCTGCTTCATCAGGAAGCGGATCACGTCGACCGACTTCTCCGACATGCGGTTGGCGAGTTCCTGGATCGTGATGACCTCGGGGATCGTCACTTCGCGCACGATCTTGTCGCGCGAGATCTGGATGCCGGATGCGCGGCGCGCATCACGCTCGCGCTTACGGCGCAGCGAGGCGAGCGAGCGCTCACGCTGCTCGTCGTTGAGGAGCTTGTCGACAGTGAGCTTGCCGCGCTCGCGACGATCGTCGGCGACCTTGACGGGTGCGCGCGGCGCGCCCTTGAGGTTGGCGCCGCCCCGCTTCTTGCGATCATCGTCGTCCGGCGTTTCATCGGCGATCGGCCGGCGCTTGGCGACGGTGGTCTCGGTAGCCGGGCGACGGGCTTCCGTTGCGGGCGCACCACTGGGACGCGCCTGCGTAGCCGCGGGCGGGTTTACGGGTGTGAACCTCTGCGGCGCAACGGGCGTTACTTGCGCCGGACGCGGGGCCTCGGCGGCAGGTGCTGCAGGCGCTGGTGCGGGGGCGGGTGCCGCCTCGTCCGCTGCCGGCTTGCTCGCCGCCGCAGCCGCGGCAGCTTCGCGAGCACGCTCGGCCGCGCGCTCTGCTTCGAGGCGCTCTTCGTCGGCGCGCCGCTTGGCGTCTTCTTCCTCGCGGACCTTCTCGTCGACGGCGGCTTGCTCGAGGGCCTTGCGGCGCGCATCGAGCTCACCCGCGGAGAGATCGCCGAGGCGTGCACCACCTGCCGGAGCGGCACCGCCGCCGGTGCGCGCGCGCGGTTCTTCTTCCTGGCCTGGGCCAGTGATCGTCCGGCGCTTCTTGCGCTCGACCACAACCACGTTCTTGCGGCCGTGGCTGAAGCTCTGCTGGACGTGCCCGGATGTTTCGGTGCGCTTCAAGCTCAGGGGCTTGCGCGCGCCGCCACCGGCCGCGGGGGCCTTATCCGGGGTTTCCTTGGTCTCACTCATGCCTGTTCCGATCTCGCCCTTGAACCCGGCTCGCGCAGCGCGTGAACGGAAGCCGGCGCCCGATAGCGCCTCAACCGCTCAGCCTCGCGAGAAAACCTGGTGGCTGCACCGCCACGTGCTAGTGCAGCGTGTACCACATTCGAACGCCCCATGGCCAAGCTCAATTCGGCCGATGTCAGGCAATCCAGAACGTGTTGCCTCAAATGCTCCCTAAGCTCGTTACTTGGCCCGCTGCCGGGGCCATTTTGTTCCGTTTCCGGTCTGGAGCTTGCCGCGATGGCCGCGAATTTGCGGTCCAGCTTGGCGACCCCGTCATCGGCCGCATCACTGGCATGCAGCAGGTAGCGGCACTCCCCCCGGCCGACAGCAATGTCGACCTTGGTGAATCCGGTCGTCACGAGCCCGGCCTTGTTGGCGAGGCTCAATGCCTCGATTGCCCGCTTTACGAGCAGGCTTTCGACGCGATCAGGAAGGTCATCCGGTATCGATACGGGACGCTTCAGGCTTCGCTGAAAGGCGCCTTTCCGGCCAGCTTCTGCGACGATAGCCCGGCTGCACGTCAGCCAGATGCCGCGGCCCGGGAGCCGGCGTGCCACGTCCGGAACGATTGTGCCGTCCGGCCCGGCAACGAAGCGAAGGCCGTCCTCCGGCGTCAGCGGTGCCCGGGTGAGCGCGCAGGTCCGCTCGACCGCTGCCTTGTCGGCAGGGCCTGCGTCCGTGTCGTGCTCTGGTGCCGTTTCGGCGCCCATACCCGGTCTGTTCGCTCCGTGCGCATTGCCCGGATCACGCTTTAGCAGGGGCGTCAGCCCCAGCGTCGGCGGTTTCCGGTGCAGTTTCTTCTTCGGCGGCCGGCTCCTCAGCCGGTGCGATGTCCTCGGCTGTGATCCAGCCCGCTTCGACACGGGCGGCGAGGATCATGGCCTCGGCCTCCTTGCGGCCGATCTCGAAACCGTCGAGCGCACCCTTGTGCTTCACGGCCTCGGCGTCCTT
>JAEYYJ010000354.1 GCA_023430845.1 Pseudomonadota bacterium | reverse complement strand
GGCTAGATATTCGAGGGACGCTTGCGGAACATGTCCCGCGTCTCGAAGATGATTTTCAGCACCTTCTGCGTGGGCTCGTCCTTCGTCTGCATCTTCTCGAGCGCCTCGTTGGCGGTCTTCTCGTAGTACTCGACGTCTGCCGGCGGCAGCGAGTTGAACTTCACGCCAGCGTCTTTCATGAGCTGGATCGTCTTCGCGCTTTCAGCCGTAGATGTCGTCGCACGCTCGACCGCGTAGATGCGCGTGACCATGTTCATGACCTCCTGGAGGTCCTTCGGCAGGCGATTGAATGCCCGCTGGTTCATGAACATGTCTTCCATGTCGAACGCGATCGTGGACGGCCCGAGATAGAACTTCGCCGGCTCATGCAGCTTGTACTGATAGAAGCCTGCCGGCGAACCCCAGTTCGAAGCGTCGATCACGCCAGTGGAGAGAGCGGTGTACTGCTCCTCGCCCGGAATCGTGACGATGCTCGCGCCCTTGGTCTTGAACACCTCGGCGCCGAGGCCGAAGCTGCGGATCTTCACGCCCTTGAAGTCATCGAGCGTCTTGAGTTCCTGGCGGGACATCGTGGCGCCCCACTCGTCCGAATAGACCGGGCCGAGGAAGTGGGTGCCATGCTTAGCGAACGACTCGCGCACGACGTCGAGCAGACCAGTCTCGTTCCAGAGATAGTCATAGTGATCGAGCGTCTTGAAGGCGCCGGGAATGCCCCACGTCCAGAGCGTGAAGGGGATCTTGCCGCGCCAGTAGGGCTGCGCGCCGTAACCGATCTCGACCACGCCTTTGCCGACGGCGTCGAGCATTTCAAAGGTCGGAACGAGAGCGCCTGGCGGAAAAGCCTGAATCTGGATGCGGCCGTTCGAGAGCTCGTTGACGCGCTTGATGTAGCGGGGGATGAGCTGCTCCCACTCGACCGTGCCTGGGCCGAGGAAAGACTGCATGCGGAAGCGGAATTCAGCCTTCTGAGCGTGCGCCTTGGTCGGCAAGCTGGCGATAGCGGCCAGCGATGCGCCTGTGAGGCCTGCTCGAACTACGTCACGACGGCGAATCTTCGCGCCGCCGACTGCGCCAACGACGCGATCATCAATATCCTTAGACACGAGGCGATTTCCTCCTGGGGAATGTGTTGCCACTGGCCACTCACGTGACCCGGGAACGACGTTGCGTTCCCCTCCCCTCCCTTTCACTAAAGTCCTATAGCGATTTCCTTCTACGGATCAATCCATTACTCACAAATGCACACCCGATTCCTCTCAGACCCCCATTCCGCCGGTGAGTGACTGAGGTCTCAGATGCGCCTCGAATGACAATGCGACAACAGGCGCGAAGTCCAAGCTAAATGGGGCTCCTCGGCTGCACCGATCGCGGCCGAACATCTTTCAGAATTACAAGTTGCCAGCCTCGCCCGCTCGCTCAGCGCCCCTTGCGCTTGGCCGTCGTGCGCGTCGAGTAGCGCGCATTGCCGAGGCCGGTCCCGATCGTGAGGATGCCCCAGTGCTTGCGCTTCTGGGCCCGCGGCAGATAGCTCAAGCCCTGCACGACGGCGTCGTTGTGCATCACGATCATGGTCTCGTGATCGCCGATCGTTGGAATGCTTTCAGTGACCGCAGCGGGAAAGTTGAAACGGCTGCTCTCCCAATTGCCGGGCAGATTCTGCGCGCCGCGCGCAATACTGCCGTCCGCCTCGATGACACCGGGGCAGCCGATGCCAACGACCGGCGCCAGGGAAAGCTTCTCCTTCTTCGCGCTCTTGATCAGCGACTGCAGCAGTTCCGCCAGATGCTCGATGGTCTCGGTGCGCGAGACTTTCTCGTCGGCATGACGCCATAGGTGCGATTCGGCAATGCGTGCCGCTGACAGATCCTTCGCCTTGCCGAGACGCAACTCCACAATACCCGCGCGGATGTTCGTGCCACCGACATCGACAGCCAGGATCGCATCATAGCCATCCAGCATCCAGGCCGGCAGGAGATGCGCCGCGCCGATGAGCCCAGCCTCGTCGGGATGATGCTGGATCAGCTCCAGATCGACATCGAGACCATCGGCTTTGAGAAGGGCGCCCGCACGTCCGATCGCCAGTTCGCCGATCCGGCTCGCGCGAAAGCCGCCGCCGAAAACGATGGCTTCCGTACCGGCCCACGTCTTGTGCTTGAGGAAGCGACGAAGGACCGTGAAGAGAGCCTGCGCATAGTCCTCGATGGCACTGAGCACGATCCCCGAGGCCTCGACCGATCCGCTGGCAAGCAACTCGTCGAGCTGTTTCTTGCTGATCTCCGCCGTCTTGGTATCGCCGAGCGGATCCTCTCCCGACACCGCTTTGTGATGCTTGCGCCAGCCGTCGAGGGCCTCGCGGAAGGCATCCCGGCGCGCCTTGTCGCCAAGGAAGCCGTCGGAATCTTCGAGCTCCAGGTTGTAGCTGTCGACCGTGACGCTCGGGAGCGTGGCGGCTCCGTGCGTCGGAAGCGTCGGACGATCGGCAGTTTCGGCCATCAGGAGACTCGGAAAATTGGGGGTTTGCTTGGCCGCTCTCGACCAGGCGCGGCATGACCGCCGCATATTAACGAACAAGCATATCGCCCGGTTCCCCGCGCGGGACCGTTCGCAAAGGTACGGTTGCGGATGCGGCGGCTCTAGGAGCGCCGAACGCCAAGCGCTACCGGCAGAAATCCGGACACGCGGCCCGATGACACGACCGCGCGGCGCACCACGCACAACATCAGGCCCGACACGACAAGGGTCGTAATGGAGATGTGCGTCGTCATCGCCACGGAGCGCGCAAAGAGCGGCAGAAGAAAGCCCGCCAGCAGGAGCAGCCGCTCCCATGGCAGGAAGCCCTCCCGCATTGCCCGCGCGAACAGCCAGGCCAGCGGCACCGCGAGCATCGTCAGGTCATAGTCGAGTACGAACGGCGTCGCGA
This sequence comes from Pseudomonadota bacterium, assembly GCA_023430845.1. Lineage (GTDB taxonomy): Bacteria > Pseudomonadota > Alphaproteobacteria > Rhizobiales > Hyphomicrobiaceae. Next base: position 3,141 of record JAEYYJ010000354.1, on the reverse strand, counting down.
GTGGCGTTGCGCAGACGAAGGCGGCACCATTGGCAGGGCCGGCGCCGCAACGGCGCACGATCCACAATGCGCCAACGGCAAGTGCGAACATCACGAACTGGCCGGCGATGGCGAGCTCGCTGCTTCCACCCACCAGACGGATCGCGGCGAAGACGCTCTGTAGTTTGGCGAAGCTCACGAGTTCCTGCGAGAGCACGGCGCGCGCAACCTCGGAGGTTTCGAAGAACGCCTGCCATGCCGACACGCCGAAAATCAGCAGCGAAAGCAGGCATAGGCCTGTCGCGCTGAGCGCAGCCGCGATGATGCTCCGCCAGTTCCCCGCCATGAGCAGAAAGATCGGCACCAGGATCGCGAGATGCGGCTTGATGATCAGCGCGCCGAACAGCACGCCTGCCAACCACGGACGACGCTCGTGAATGAGCGCGCCGGTGCCGAGCAGTGCCGCAGTCAGAAATCCATTCTGGCCATGGCCTACATTCGAGAGCACGGCTGGGAATGCCACGATCGGAAGCCAGCCCACATCGACGCCGCCGGCTGCGCGCAGCCACGCGCGGACCATCTGCACCCATGCGAAGCCCGTTCCCGCAAGCCACACCAGCAAAGACATGCCGTAGGGCAAGAGCGCCAGCGGCAGGCACGCCAGCAGGTACGGCGGCGGATAAAAGAAGGCGGCATACTTGATGCCGGGACCAAAGGCGGCGATCTGAGCAGCGTAATGGGCGGCGAGGTTCCACACGCTCGCCGGCTCCCCTCTGAGCGCGAGCTCGGAGGCCGTCCAGAAGCTGGCGAAATCGGTACCGAGAACCTTACCCGTCGGATCGAGCCCGCCACGCGACAGAGCGACATACGCGACCATGACAAGTGCCGAGATGGCGGCCAGCATGACCAGAAAAGCACGCACGCGCGGGGCATCCAGCCACTCGGCATCTCGGAGCACAGGCAGGACGGTCTGGCGGGCGTAGCTCATGGCAGCCTCGTAAAGGGGTGCCTGAGTAGAACCGACCCCGGTTAAAATATGATTTGGCAGGCCCGTAGAGGGCCCCGGAGGGCACATTGACCGCTTGCCACCCCCTCCCCCGGCAGGCCATAACCGGCCCGCTTTTCACCAGGACCACTGAACGATGATCGAGCTCCAACCCCGCGTCTTCTCCGGCATGCAGCCCACGGGCAGCCTGCACCTCGGCAACTACCTCGGCGCCCTCATCAACTGGGTGTCCATGCAGAAGACGCACGAGTGCATCTATTGCGTCGTGGACCTGCACGCGATCACTGCCGATTGGCTGGAACCCGAGGAGCTGCGACAGTCGATCCGCCGCGCGGCCGCGGCCTACATCGCCTGCGGCATCGATCCCACGAAAAGCATCCTCTTCAACCAGAGCCAGGTACACCAGCACGCGGAGCTGGCCTGGATCTTCAATTGCGTGGCCCGCCTCGGCTGGCTGAACCGCATGACGCAGTTCAAGGAGAAGGCCGGCAAGGACCGAGAGAATGCGTCGGTCGGCCTCTATGCCTATCCGAACCTCATGGCGGCGGACATTCTCGTCTACCGCGGCACGCACGTGCCCGTCGGCGAGGACCAGAAGCAGCACCTCGAGCTTTCCCGCGACATCGCGCAGAAATTCAACAACGACTGGCGCGAAACGATCGTCGCAAAGGGTTATGCGGATGGGCTTTTCTTTCCACAGCCCGAGCCGATCATTCTCGGTCCGGCCACGCGCGTCATGAGCCTGCGCGACGGCACGAAGAAGATGTCGAAATCGGATCCCTCCGATCTGTCCCGCATCAACCTGACGGATGATGCGGAGGCGATCGCGCGCAAGATCCAGCGGGCGAAGACGGACCCCGACGCACTCCCATCCGAGCCGAAGGGTCTCGACAACCGGCCCGAAGCCGACAACCTGACCGGTATCTACGCGGCGCTGGCGGGCTCGACGCAGGAAGCGGTTCTGAAGGAATTCGGCGGCGGGCAGTTCTCGACCTTCAAGAAGTCGTTGGCCGATCTGGCCGTAGCCAAGCTCGCGCCGATCACGTCCGAGATGACGCGGCTTTCGGCCGATCCGGCCGAGATCGACCGCATTCTGGCCGACGGCGCCCGCCGTGCGCGCGCCATTGCCCAACCGATCATGGACGAGGTCAAGGACATCGTCGGCTTCGTCCGTTCGTGATAGGATCGCTTCGGGCGAGGTGAGCCAAGGCGCGCGGAGGACTTCGCGCGCCCCCAGCAAGGCAGGTCACTCCATGGCCAAGCAAAGACGCGTCTTCGAGCAGGGACACCACAGGAAGTTCCTGGTGGTGGTCGACGAGACGCCGGAAGTCGAGTCCGCGCTCTATTACGCGGCGCTCCGCATCTCGCATACGAGCGGCAAGCTGCTGCTCCTCTACGTCATCGAGCCGCAGGAGTATCAGCACTGGGCCGGCATCCGGCAGGTTCAGCTCGAAGAGGAAACGAACAAGGCCAAGGCCCTCTTCCGTCTCATGCGCCGGAAGCTCAACAATGCGGGTTTCGAAGCGCTGGAGCACGAGGAAGTCATCCTCGAGGGCAACAAGTCCGAGCAGATCGTGAAGGCCATCGAGGACGACGAGGATATTGCCATTCTCGTTCTCGGGGCCTCGATCGATCCCAAGGGGCCTGGCCCCCTCGTCTCGGCCATCGGCTCGGGTCCCATGGCCGGCAATTTCCTCGTGCCGATCACCATCGTGCCGGGCAATCTCTCTCTCGAAGACCTCAAGGCCTTTGCCTGACGCCGGCGGCCGCGCTCTACGAAGCGAATCCGGCGTGAGCGGAGCCCCCTTTCTGAGCACGCAGTCGCTCCAGAGGAGCGCCCCTTTGGGGCGACGTGTCGGCCCAAGGGCCGCCCTCGCGGAGCCGATGAAGCGAATTTCGGCGTGAGCGCTATAAACAGTTGATCAAGGGACATTCAGCCCCCAAATGGATATCCAGAGAGTCGGGTTTGACGCGGCGCCCCTGCTAGACTAGAAACATTCCAAGATATCCGGCCGCCACGGCCCGTCGCTGTCCCACCCGATGGGGCCGCGAAGAAGCGAGAGGACGACCATGTTCATCCAGACAGAGCCGACCCCCAACCCGGCCACCCTCAAGTTCATTCCGGGCAAGTCCGTCCTCGCCGACGGCACTGCCGA
>JAEYYJ010000300.1 GCA_023430845.1 Pseudomonadota bacterium | reverse complement strand
TTCGGGCAAGCGCCGGGAACGCGCGTCCATGCCTCCGGCACACCTTTCACGGATCCATCAGGTGTTCGACTGCGCCAATGGATGGGCGTGACAGACGAGGAATTTTACGACGTCAGCCGCGTCGCTGTGATTCCCATGGGCTTCTGTTTTCCGGGTCTCGATGCCAAAGGTGGCGACCTGCCGCCCCGACGCGAATGCGCACCGCTCTGGCGTGCACGCCTGATGGCGGCACTGCCGAACCTCGAGCTCATGCTGCTCGTCGGGCAGTACGCGCAGCGCTGGCATCTGGGACAGGATAGTGGGCGCGATCTGACGAGCACGGTGCAGCGCTGGCGCGAGATCGTCGCGCGGCCGGATGGGCCGGTGATGGTTCCGCTGCCGCATCCCTCATGGCGCAACAACGCTTGGATCAAGAAGCATCCGTGGTTCGACGCTGAGCTGCTGCCGTGGCTGCGGGAAACTGTGCGCGCGCACATGTAGTTCGCGCCTCCGGCGCGAGCGAGACTTGTCTCGCGCTCTATCGGGGAGACCCCGAACCCCCTTCTTTTTATGACTTGGAGCTTGCCGCGAACTCGACCGGTCCTTTCTCTCCGTGAAGAACGGGGAGAGGGAGAAGTGGAGCGCTCGCCGCGCACTCCAAGTGACAAAAAGGAGGGGGTCCGGGGTCTCCCCGGTTGGGGCCAGGGGCGAAAGCCCCGTCGCGCCAGCCGCGCGAGGGCGGCTGCAGTCGAGTTCGACACTGACGCCGAGCGTCAGCACCTCTTCTCAGCAGCCCGCGGCAAACAGAAAAACTAGCTCAGCTCATGAATGCGGAAATTCAACCCGCCGCGCGGTGTGAGCGTCACGGTCGCGTTGATGCCGGGATGCTCGGCAGCCGGCGCATGGTTGTTGCCGACGTACTCCGGCCGGAAGCGGCGCAGCAGCATCGAGAGGGCGAGCGTGTTCTCGACCTGGCTCATGGCGCCGCCGATGCAGGAGCGCTTGCCGCCGCCGAACGGAATGTACGTGTAAGGCCGGCGCTTCTTCGCGGCGTCGCCCATGAAGCGCTCAGGGCGGAAGCTCTCGGGCTCCTCCCAGAAGCGCGGATCATGATGTGCGCCGTAGGCAAAGAGCACCACGCGATCGCCAGCTTTGATCTGCTTGCCGCCGATCTCGTCATCCTTCGCGGCGACGCGGATCAGGCCCCAGATCGGCGGATAGAAGCGCATGGTCTCCTGGATCACCGCGCGGGTGTAGGCGAGCCCCGAATAGTCGGCCGCCGTGGGCTCGCGCGAGCCGTAGACTTCCTCGCCCTCGCGGCGAATGCGCTCGACGATCTCGGGATTGCGCGAGGCTTCATACAGCGCCCAGGCGAGTGTCAGGGCCGTCGTCTCGGTGCCGGCCCAGAGATATTGCTTCAGCTCGTCGACAGCCTGCTGCTCGTCGAACTCCGGCACGCTCGGATCGGCCGTCACGGCCTGGATCATCTTCAAGAGCGTGCGCTCGCGCTCCTCGCGCGGGTTAGCGGCGAAGATGGAGGGCGGGACGCCGGCCCAGGCTTCCATAGCCTTGGCGATGCCATCCTCGGAGATCTCGAAGTCCGCGTCCGACATCTTCTTCATGCGAAGATCTTTGTGGCTCGGGACGTCGGTGTAGGTCTTCACGCACTTGAAGATGAAGTGCGGATTGAAAGGCATGTCGCGATCGAACAGCGCCTTGCAGATCATGTCGGCCGCGAGCGTCCAGGTCTGCTCGACCATCTCGACGCTCTCGCCCGTGCGCGCGAGATCGGCCCAGATGTCCATCTTCTGGCGGATCGCGGTGAGGAAGTACGGGATGTACTCCGCGAACATGTCCGGATGGAACGCCGGCTGCTGCGGCATGCGGATCTTCTGCCACAGCGCGCCGTCGTGCGTGATCATCGACTTGCCGAAGACCGGACGCAGCCCGTCGAAGTACTTCACGTAGTCGTCGACCTTCGTGACGAGCACGCGCTTGAAGTGATCGGGCTCGGAAAGGAAGACCACGCGTTCGTTGGCCATGGTCACGGCGATGACGCCACCGTAGCGTTGCGTGAGCTGCTGCAGGATCGTCATTGGGTTCGCCGCCGTGCCCTTCTGCAGGGCGGTCAGCTTGAACCAGATGCTCTCCTGTTCACCGAGGCCCTGCGTGTGCTGGCCAGGTGTTGTGGCATTTGCCTGCTGCAGACCATCATTGGTCGGCGTATGGATCGCAGTCATAGCGTGCGTTCCTACCGTCCACGCGCAATGAACGCGGACAATCGAGGTTGTCTCAGCCGACCGGCGTTTCCCCACCCATGGCGCTCGAGGGCATCTGACGTGCCGTTGGCTGCCTAAAGGTTTCGTAACATCCGCTCGGCGGCAATGTCCACGCACGGTCACTTGACCGCTGCATTTTGGCGCGGCCTGTGTCCGAAACGCGAACTTTTGCCGGATTTTAGCCCGCTCACGCCTCTTCAGGCGAGATCATGCAGGACGCTTGGTTAACGGCGGTCAGAATGCGCACGCGCCCATCTTCGAGTCGGGCGGCCTCTGAAGCGACCAGGGCAAGGGCCTGCGGATACAGAACATGCTCCACACGGAGTATCCGTTCGGCGAGGCTTTCCGGCGTATCGCCGTCCACGACCGGCACCGCCCCCTGGGCGATGATGGGGCCGGCATCCATCTCGGCGATCACATGGTGCACCGTGCAGCCGGCTATGCGCACACCGTCCGCGAGCGCCCGGGCGTGCGTGTGAAGCCCCGGATAGAGCGGCAGCAGCGAAGGATGGATGTTGATCATGCGCCCGGCCCAGCGCGCGACGAAACCACCTGTCATAATGCGCATAAAACCGGCCAACGCGACCAGTTCGACCCCCTCCCTTTCGAGCACGGCCTGGACCGCCTCCTCGAAGGCCTCGCGCGTTGCATAAGCCTTGTGATCGACCGCGTGTGCCGCAATGCCCTGCTCGCGAGCCCAGGCAAGCCCGGCGGCCTGCGGGCGATTGGATACCACGCACACGACCTCGGCCGGATAGTCCGCCGCGCGCGACGCCGCCACGAGCGACATCATGTTCGAGCCGCGGCCCGAAATGAGGATGCCGACGCGCCGGCGTGGCTTCACGATGCGTACCTCAACTGACCGGTGTAGTGCACGGCCTCGGTCTGGCCCTTGCCCTTGGCATCGCTCAGCACACCACGGGGCGGTGCGATACGGCCGATGATCATCGGCGTCTCGCCGGCCTCGCGGAGCTCCTTCAGCACGAGCCCGGCGCGGTCGCGCGATGCCACGATCACGAGGCCGATGCCGCAGTTGAACGTGCGCAGCATCTCGGTGTCATCGAGATTACCGGCGTTCTTGAGCCAGCCGAACACGGCCGGTGGTATCCAGGCGCCAAGGTCGATGTTGGCGCCCACGCCTTCCGGCAGTACCCGCGGTACATTCTCGGAGAGACCGCCACCCGTGATGTGGGCCAGCGCCTTGATTGCGCCGTCGGGTCCGCTGCCACCGGTCGCGCGAAGCGCCGCGAGAACGGGCTTCACGTAGATGCGTGTCGGCGTAAGCAGACTGGCTGCCAGCGACACGTCGGGCGCGTACGGGGCCGGCGTCTCCCACTCGAGACTGGCGCCGGCGACGAGCTTGCGCACGAGCGAGTAGCCATTCGAATGCACGCCCGACGCGGGCAGGCCGATCAGCAGATCGCCGACGTCGATATCGGTGCGCGGCAGGACGCCGCCACGCTCGACAGCGCCGACGCAGAAGCCGGCGAGATCGTAGTCGCCACCGCCGTACATACCCGGCATCTCGGCCGTCTCGCCGCCGATCAGCGCGCAACCCGCCTCATGGCACCCGGCTGCAATCCCGGCGATCACCTCGCGGGCAACCTCCACATCGAGCTTGCCGGTCGAGAAATAATCGAGAAAAAACAGCGGCTCCGC
>JAEYYJ010000257.1 GCA_023430845.1 Pseudomonadota bacterium | reverse complement strand
TGCTGCTACTGATCGATATCTCCGGCTCGATGAAATCCGGCACTGATGGTGCCCTGCGCCTGGCGCACGGGCTCGTCAATGCCGGTGAGCAGGTTGAAGTGTTCACGATCGGCACGCGGCTTACGCGCGTCACCCGTGCGCTCAGACGTCGCAATCGCGAGCAGGCATTGGAGCTCGCTTCGGGCCTCGTCGCCGATTGGGATGGCGGCACGCGGCTCGGCGAGGCTCTGCAGGTGTTCCTGTCGGTGCCGCGCTTCGCCGGTTTTGCGCGCGGCGCGTATGTTGTCGTGATTTCGGATGGCCTCGAGCGCGGCGGGTCGGAGACCTTGACACAGGCCATGGAGCGTCTCGACGGGCTCGCTTGGTCCGTGCTGTGGCTGACGCCGCTCGCGAGCGACTCTCATTTCCAGCCGAAAACCGAGGCCCTTCGTGCGATCGCGCCGATGATCGACCGGCTCGGTGATGGCAGCAGTCCGCAAGCGATCGCCGGCGAGATTCTTCACTTCGCCAAAGGGGGACGGCGATGAGAACGATTGACGCGCACTTCCACATCTGGCGTCAGGTCGATCTGCCATGGCTCGTCGGTCCCATGCAGCCGCGCATCTTCGGGCCGTACGAGGCCATCCGCCGCGACTACCCGATGTCGGAGTACAAGGCCGAAGCGTCGGCGGTCGGTGTCGAGAAAGCCGTCTATGTGCAGGCGAACTGGCCCGTCGACAAAGGCGAAGCCGAAGTCGCCTGGGTCGAGTCGGTTGCGGTCGAGACCGGATGGCCGCACGGCATTGTCGGCTATGCGGACATGACGGTCGCAGATGTGCGGCCGACGCTGGATCGTCTCGCGCGCTATCCGCGTGTGCGCGGCGTGCGGCAGCAATTCCATTGGCATGAGAATCCGCTCTACCGCTTTGCGGCCGATCCCGATCTCTGCCGCAAGCCGGAAGTGCAGAAGAACGTCGCTCGGCTTGCCGACTACGGCTGGTCGTTCGACCTTCAGGTGTTCGACGATCAAATGAAAGGCGCGGCGGAGCTTGCGCACGCCTGTCCGCGTGTTCCGTTCGTCCTTCAGCACGCGGGAATGCTCACGGATACATCTCCTGCCGGCTGGTCCAAATGGCGCGACGGCATGTCGATCCTGGCCAACGAGCCCAATGTCTACGCGAAGCTCTCCGGCTTCGGAACGTTCATCCATCGCAATGATGAAGCGCACATCGCACGCCTGATCCAAGAGACGGTCGCTGCATTCGGACCGCAGCGTTGTCTGTGGGGCTCCAACTTTCCGATCGAGAAGCTCTGGACGGACTACGCGAGTTTGATCACGGCCCATCGGCGGGGCGTCGCAGAGCTGAGCCCGATGCCCGGCGGAGATGCCGGAGCGCCGGCGCGCGCAATCTTTTTCGAAACAGCGAGCCGGGTCTACCGGCTGTGATGCAGGGAGTGAAGTGATGCCGCTGGAGATCAAAGTGCTGGACTTTGGTGATATCGAGCTTGAGTCGAGTTTCCTCGTGCTCGGTCGCGGCTGCGGGCGGACGAAACGTGTGCCGGTCTATGGCTTTCTGATCCTTGGCGGGCAGTATCCGATCGTCGTCGATACCGGCTATCGTGACAACGCGATCATGGAAACGCTCGGAATGCGCGGTTTGCAGCACCACGAGAACATGATCGAGAACCAGCTCGCGCGCCACGGCGTGAAAGTCGGCGATGTCCGCTATGTCTGCCACACGCACGCGCACATCGATCATGCCGGCAAGGATGATCATTTCCCGATGAATACGACGGTCGTGATGAACCGCCGTGAGTTGGAATGCTCCGTCTCGGGTCTCATGCATCCGCAATATCCCAAGCCCGATATCCAGCATCTCATCGAGCGACTCCATACACGCCACGCGCTGCGGCTCGAGGATCTGGAACTCTCAGGGCCGATCGAGCTGATCCCCGGCGTCGTGATGGAAGCTGCCAACGCGCACACCGAGGGCTCGATGAACATCCATGTCGAGACGGCGGAAGGGCTCGCCACGATTTGCGGCGATGTCATCTACGATTTCCAGGATCAGATCATCGATCCTTATCACGTCATCTACTCCCATGAGGTGCAGGTGACGGGCAATCACGCTGGCACCAAGCGCTCCGAGAAGGCGGCGATCAAGAAGCTGCTCAATTCGTCGAAGTTCCTGCTGCCAGTGCATGACAAGCCCGCGAAGATCGAGCGCGGCCAAGTCGTCGGACGCATGGACTACGCTGTGCCGGGACCGGTCAGCCAGACCGTCCAGCGGCGCGACTGGTTCCCGGTTTAACCGCAACCAACACACAGCGCTGAACAAGAAGCATCTCTGGGGAGGTAGCAGCCATGGCCCATGACGCGCTCGATCCCGCATTCCGGCGCTTGATCGACGAGCACGCGCCCGTGCGGCAGGTCGGCAGTGGTTTCACGTTTACCGAAGGGCCAATCTGGCACCCGATCGACCAATACCTGCTGTTCTCCGATATGCCTGCCGACGTGCGTCGTCGTCTCGATCGCAGTGGTGTTCGCGATGCGCTGCGCCCGTCGAACAAGGCCAATGGCCTTACGTACGACGGCGAGCTGAATCTGATCGCCTGCGAGCATGCGACGTCGTCGATTGCTCGCTTCCGTCCGGACGGCACGCGCGACGTGCTTGCCAGTCATTTCGAGGGCCGCGAGCTCAACAGCCCGAACGATCTGTGCATCCACTCGAGCGGCGCGATCTATTTCTCCGATCCCTGGTACGGCCGCATGCCGCACTATGGCGTGGAGCGCCCGCGTGATCTCGGATGGCAGGGCGTGTTCCGCCTGGCGCCCGGCAGCCGCGAGCCGAAGCTGCTCGTCGATCGCTATATGTTTTCGCAGCCGAACGGCATCTGCTTCAGCCCTGACGAATCCAAGCTGTACGTCAACGACACGGAGCAGGCCAACATCCGTGTGTTCGATGTCCGCGCCGACGGTACGCTCGCGAACGCGCGTGTCTTCGCAAGCGGTATCCGCGATGTGATGAAGCCCGGGGTGCCGGATGGCATGAAGTGCGATGCCGAGGGTAACATCTGGGTGACCGCGCCGGGCGGCTTGTGGGTCTATGCGCCGGAGGGCCGCCACATCGGTCGCGTGGCAATCCCCGAGCTCAGTGCGAACTTGCACTGGGGCGGTCCGGAATGGCGCACGCTCTATGTCTGCGCGACGACCTCCGTCTACGCCATCGACGTCAAGGTCGGACCGCGCAGCGAGCCGTTCATGCGTGCGCGCGGTGCGGCCGCCCGCCCTGCCGCGTCGACGACGGCAACAAGCGCGACGTCGAACGCGGCGGTTGCGGGTGAGGTCAACCTCGACGCTTCGCGCTGCGCACTCATCATTCAGGATATGCAGAACGACGTCGTGATGGACGGCGGTGCGTTCGCCAGCTCCGGCTCGCCAATCCACTGCCGCGAGCAAAATGCCATCGAGAATGTCCGTCGGCTCGCGGAGCACTGCCGGCGACGCGGCGTTCCGGTCATTCACGTGTGGTTCTCGCGCCGTGCCGATGGGCGTAACATGACGCTCAACGCGCCACTTTTCGAGGGCGCGCTCGACGCCAGCGCCATGGTCGAGGGAACCTGGGGCGCAGAGCCCGTGCCGGGACTCGAAGCGCAGCCGGGCGATCACGTCATCCGCAAGACTCGAATGAGTGCTTGGGAAGGGACGAATCTCGAGACGATCCTGCGTGCGGAGGGCCGCGACATCATCATCGAGGTGGGCGCCTGGACGAACATGTCTATCGAGCACACAGCTCGTACGGGTGCCGACAAGGGGTACGTGATGGTTATTCCGGAGGACGGCTGCTCGACCATGAATGCCGACTGGCATCGCGCGTCCATCGAATATGCCATGCAGAATGTGGCCCTGGTGACGAAAGTGGACGCGGTGATCGCGGGGCTCGGCTGAAGCCGCGGCGATTATCCAACCTT
>JAEYYJ010000224.1 GCA_023430845.1 Pseudomonadota bacterium | reverse complement strand
CCGCTGCTGACCGTGAACAACCTCGTCAAGCAGTTCCCCATCCGCGGAGGCCTTCTCTCGCGCGTGGTCGATCGTGTGCACGCGGTCGATGGCGTGAGCTTTCACATCGAGAAGGGTGAGACGCTCGGGCTGGTCGGCGAGTCCGGCTGCGGCAAGTCAACGACGGGCCGGTGCATCCTGCGCCTCATCGAGCCGACTTCAGGCGAGGTGTGGTTCGAGGGCAAGGACGTTGCGGCCATGGGCAAGGCGGATCTGCGCGCGGTCGCACGCGACATGCAGATCATCTTCCAGGATCCGTTCGCCTCGCTCAATCCGCGCATGACCGTTGGCGCCATCATCGGCGAGGCACTGGTCATCCATGGCCTGGCTGCCAATCGGAAGATGCTCGAAGAGCGTGTTGTCGAGCTTCTGGGCCGCGTCGGCCTGCAGCCCGATCATATGCGCCGCTTCCCGCATGAGTTCTCGGGCGGTCAGCGCCAGCGCATCGGCATTGCGCGCGCGCTCGCTGTCGAACCGAAGCTGATCGTCTGCGACGAGCCTGTGTCGGCACTCGACGTGTCGATCCAGGCGCAGGTCATCAACTTGCTCGAGGATCTGCAGGAGGAATTCGGCCTCACCTACCTGTTCATCGCGCACGATCTGTCGGTGGTCGAGCACATCTCGACGCGTGTCGCGGTGATGTACCTCGGTCGGATCGTCGAGGTCGCGACGGCGCGCGATCTCTATACCAAGCCGAAGCATCCCTACACCGAGGCACTTCTTTCCGCGGTACCGATCCCCGACCCGAAGGTGAAGCGCAAGCGCGTCACACTACAGGGCGACGTGCCGAACCCGATCAATCCGCCGACGGGCTGCCACTTCCACACGCGCTGCCCGATCCGCCAGCTCCCACTCTGCGCGAATGAAAAACCAGAGCTGAAGGCCGGCGCCGATGGTCACGCCGTCGCGTGCCATCTGCGCCAGTAGGCAGGACGGCTGAAGCCGCCCCCGGCTCAGAACGGAATTTCGTCGTCGAGCTTCTTGTCGAAGCCGCCGCCACCGCCACCACGGCTGCCACCACCACCCGAGCGGCGCGGAGGCTCGCTATAGCCGCCACTGCTATCGCCATAATCGGATTGCGCGCTGTCGCTCATGCCGCCGCCGCCCGGACGTCCGTCGAGCATGGTCAGCACGGCATTGAAGCCCTGCAGGACGACCTCGGTCGAGTAGCGTTCCTGACCCTGCTGATCCTGCCACTTGCGCGTCTGCAGAGCGCCCTCGATGTACACTTTCGAGCCCTTCTTGAGATACTGCTCGACGATCTTGCAGAGCGGCTCGCTGAAGATCACAACCGAATGCCACTCGGTCTTCTCGCGGCGCTCGCCGGAGTTCTTATCGCGCCAGCTTTCGCTCGTCGCGATGCGCAGGTTGGCGATCGGCCGCCCGTCCTGCGTGCGGCGGATTTCGGGATCCTTGCCGAGATTACCGATCAGGATCACCTTGTTCACGGAACCGGCCATGTCGTTACTCCTCTGATTGGCCCCGAAGCTGCTGCCCTCGCGCGCAACGTCAGCCGCGCTGAAGCGCCAGCTTCCGGGAGCCCGATTCGTCAATTAGAGAGTACGCACTAACCGACAGGGGCTCACGGCGGATCGATGCTTATGCACGCTATCCTCGTCACATAGACCGCACTGCCAGCCCTTCATGCCAGACGCGTATGTTCTCTTTATGTTCACAATATCCGAGCTAGCTTGCATGAGCAAGCGCCGTCATGCCCGCCTTCGGCACGACCGCCCTTCGGCGGCAACCTACTCTGACCCCGCCATCTTCGCGGCTCGCGTCCCGCCCGTGCGGAAGGGCCGCTCGATGGATTTGAACACACCCCGCAATGTCAGCGCACGGCTCCCTTCGTGTGCACTGTCGTGGGTTATGACCGCGTCAGGAAAGGTGAGACCCGAGTAGCGCCGATCAATATGGCTGAATGCCACCGAGGGGCATGTGAGAAACGCCGCTCGAAGGGCCGCTTCGTCGCCCTCGTAATGCGTGGACTCGCATCGCCGGCCCCATTCCTCCGCGAACCTGCGGGCCGCCGGTGTAGGCCGAAATACGACAACGCGAGATATTGCCTTGATGACGATCCGCTTGTGCATCGGCCAGAGTAGACGCGCCGAGCGAGAGGTAATCGTGAGGCTGACGTCCCCCGCTGATTTGGCAAGCGTGGAGATGTCTCCGCCAACCGTACAATCGACGTCCATCAAAACGACCGTCTTCCCGGGATATCGGTCCATGGTTTCGATCACCACGGATGGCTTGCGCCACGTATTCCAACCCCGATCCGACTTTGGCTTGGCCCAGAGATGATGCGGAACAGCATACTGGGCGAGATTGGCCGAGAACTTTTCGGCGAGCGGCTGATAGTCCGGCGTGAACCAGCCGCAGACCAGCCAATCGTCAATTGTACCGCCTTTTACATCCACTTAGCCGATCTCCAGGTAGCCGGATATTGTGGCCATCACATCACGCTGGGAGGCGCACGGTCAAGCTCGTGACCGGGCAAGCGAGGCCCGGCTCGGACAGCGCCTTGTTGGCCGTTGCACAATGAGCCAGACTACGCCAAACAGCGCCGTTCGATCGGCTTCCGCTGCAGGCAACTCCCAATGCATGACCTGACTGTCGCTTTCGACCTCGACGGGACGCTCGTCGAGACGGCGCCGGACCTGATCGCCGCTACGAACCACGTGCTGGCGGCCGTCGATCTGGCGCCCGTAGCGCCTGAACTGATCAGGCCCACGATCAGTTTCGGCGCCGCCGCCATGATCAGAGAGGGTTTCCGGCTGCATGGACGCGAGGTGTCAGCAGATGAGGCTGCGGCTCATTTCGAGCGCTTTATCGCCTACTACACCGCGAACATCGCCGCGACCAGCCACGCTTTCCCAGGCCTGGAAACCTCGCTCGATCGCCTCGCGGCTGGAGGTGCGAAGCTTGCCGTGTGCACGAACAAGCAAGCCGCACTCTCGGAACAGCTTCTCGGCGACCTCAGATTGCGCACGCGCTTCGCGGCGCTGGCCGGACGCGACACCTTCCCGGTCTGCAAGCCGCATCCCGATCACCTTATCGGCGCGATCCGCATGGCGGGCGGTGACCCCAAGCGCGCGATCATGGTCGGCGATAGCAAGACGGACATCGATACGGCCAAGGCGGCGGGCATTCCCGTGGTCGCGGTGACCTTCGGCTACACCGACGTGCATGTGCGCGAGTTGGCGCCCGATGCCGTGATCGAGCACTACGACGAGCTCATTCCTGCCATCGAGCGGCTGATCGCGCGCTGAAGCTACCGCTTCAGCCGCGCCTTGAGCACGCCGGGTACCTCGTTCGGCGTCGCGCAGACGGTGACGCCGGCTTCTTCCAGCGCCGCCTTCTTGCC
>JAEYYJ010000143.1 GCA_023430845.1 Pseudomonadota bacterium | reverse complement strand
CTGCCGGATGTGCCGCCGCGCCACACGCCGCGCGCGCCGATGCTCGAGTTCGACCGCTCGGAGCATCCATTCCGTCAAGCTGTGCTCAAGACGCCCATCGAGCACGAGAACGGCCGCGTCGAGATCCCTTCCGGGCCGGGTCTCGGCATAGAGATCGACCGCGAGGCCATCGCGCGCTTCCGCGTAGCATAATGCGGTCGTCGCAATCGTTCGATTGCGACGATCGGCACGCTGACATCACGCTATAGCGGCTTGATCGCCACCTTGCGGAACTTCATCACGCCGGAGCCATGCTGCAGCGCGAGGTGGCCATCTATGAGCAGCTCACTGCGCAGCCTCGAGGTCTCCTTCCCGTTGAGCACCAGGATGACATCGCGGCCCTTGACCGTGATCTCGTAGGTGTTCCACTTGCCGCCAGCCTTGGGCATCGGGTTCACTTCGGCGAAGCGGACGATGGCGCCGGTGCCATAGCTCGGATCCGGACGCTGATCGAAGATGTTGGCTTCGTAGCAGTTGCGGTCGGTGATGGTCGTCGGATCCTGGCAGCGCAGGAAGATGCCGCTGTTGGCATCGTCGCTGGACCAGAACTCCACGTAGACCATGAAGTCCTTGAGCTTGTCCTTGCTGACGAGATAGGCAGGTGTCTTGCTCGTCAGCTTGTCGGCGACAATGGCACCATCCTCGACGCGCCAGTTCGTTTCGCCGACGTTGTTCCAGTCGCCGACCGTCTTACCGTCGAATAGTTGGGTCCAACCATCGCCGCTCTGGCTCCAGGCCTGCTGCGATGTGATGATGGTGGACAATGCAAAGACGAAGAGCCCCGTGAGGAGGGCGCGTATCGCATAACGAGTCACGGTGTTTCCTCCCAGAATGCGAAATCGAACGGATGTTCGTGGACATTGACGTCTCTTGCTTCGCGAACCGTGTCGGGCCTTGTGTGGGCATCCTCCTCTCAGCATGACGGATTGGTGCATCGCTTACGGCCGTATCTGGTCCGCGCGCGAATGGTAGGGGCTTTCCAGAACGTGCGGAAGACGGGGCAGCGTGCGCGATTGATCACCAGCGTGTGATGGCGCGCTGCAGCGTCGAGCAGGGCGTTCAGCGCATGACGCGGCCGAGAGCGGCTGCCGCAACGCGCGCGGGCTCGATGCGCGCGACCTCGGCCGAGAAGCGGCCGGAGTAGATGAAGCGGATCAGCTTGGCCTTGGTCTCGGCCGTCTCCTCGAAGCGCACCACAAAGTCATCGGCACCGATGCGCAGCACCGTGCCTCTAATGCTCATGCCGTCGAGAACGAGTGTCACACTGTTGCCCTGAGCGGCAGGCGCGGCACCCGCGAGGCGGGCGCCGCCGAGCGACACATCGAGGACGCGCGCCTCGGTGCTCTCGCCATCTACGTCGATCAGCGCCAAGCCGCGCGTACTGAGCCGCTCCGAGGATCGCAGGCGCGGCTGCTCGATGCACACGATGCAGGCGATCGTGAGCACGACGATATTGTACCAGCTCCAGAACAGGCAGAGCGCGGCGGAGTCGCGCAGGCGTGTGCCGTCGTCGAAAATGAACGCGAAGATGAGGCCGCCGATGGTCAACGCGAGATAGGCGAGAAACACGCGCATCATCGGCCATTGAACGAAGCGCTTGGTGCGATCGCCGCCCTTGGCGGTCACCTGGAACTTGTGTCCCGTCGGCTTGACCAATCCATGCAGGACAGCCTGCGTGATCTGGGAAGCCGCGAGCAACTGCGTGACGTCTCCCATGATGGGCAGAATGCGGCCGCGCGCCATCCATCCCATGATCATGATCTGGGAGATGAAGTAAGGGAGGTAGTAGCTGAGCGTCTGCACCACGTCGGCCTGGACGGCGTGGATATCGAGCCAAAGATAAAGGATCGGCACGATGATGCCGACAAGCCGGAACGCGTGGCCCGCGGACCAGTAGATGAAAGTCTCCGTCAGGCTGAAGCGGTCGACGATCGATAGGCCATTGTCGCGGCGCCAGGGCCCCAGCGGGCCACGGCAGATCTGGATGAAGCCGAGCGCCCAGCGGGTCCGCTGCGTCACGTACTCCTTGAGGCCCTCGGGGGCGAGGCCGAGCGACAGGCGCTCATTGAGGTAAACCGTGCGATAGCCGCCGGCCTTCATCTTGAGCGTCACGAGATAGTCCTCGGTGACGGACTCGGTCGGAAAGCCGCCGATCTGCTGCAGGATCGGAAAGCGGATGACCGACGATGTGCCGCAGCAGAAAGCGGCGCCCCAGGCGTCCTTCGCCGTCATCACGACTTCGAAGAAGTAGCGCTGCTCGTCCGGCCACACGCGCGCGATGGAGAGATTGCTCTGCAGCGGGTCCGGATTGATGAAGTGCTGAGGCGTCTGGACGATTCCGACATCGTCCTCACGGAACAGAGACATGGCGCGGCGCAGGAAGTGCGGCGCCGGGACGAAGTCCGCGTCGAGGATGCTGATGAAGTCGGGCGGCTCGGGCAGGCTCGCGACGTGGCGCAACCCATTGTTGATGTTGCCGGCCTTGGCGTGGGCGTTGTCGGGACGCGTCAGGTAATTCGCGCCGAGGCGCGCTGCGAGCGCTTCGAGCCAGGGACGGCGGCCATCGTCGAGCACCCAGACGCGATAGCGCGGATAATCGAGCGCGAGTGCGCCGACGATCGTCCGCTCGAGGATCTCCTCCTCCTCATTATATGTGCAGATGAAGACA
Organism: Pseudomonadota bacterium; assembly: GCA_023430845.1. Taxonomy (GTDB): domain Bacteria; phylum Pseudomonadota; class Alphaproteobacteria; order Rhizobiales; family Hyphomicrobiaceae. The sequence continues at coordinate 9,722 of JAEYYJ010000143.1, read as the reverse complement.
TCGATGAGCGGCGCCTGGGGCAATGATCGCAGCCAGGCCTCATTGCGGTCGGCTTCCGGCCGGCGGTCACGCAGGAAGATCAGAAACGTCAGGCCGATCGTCGAGCCGACGACGACCATGGTCTCGACGAGTACGAAAACGACCCCGACGATGAAATCCAGTGTCAGCCCGATCGGCGGCAGCGTCGCGAGCCAGCGCCACGCCATGTAGCGCCACATGAGCACGAGCATGACCACGACCATGGCCGCGCGCGCGCGCTCATCCTCGGCCCTCAGCCACGGTAGTACGATCCAGGCAAAGCCGAGCGCCAGGAAGCCCGGCACGAGAGCTTCGAGCAGAATGGCCATGGCGCGAGTCCCCGTACTTCAGGATGTCTCAGCTGCCGAACGTGACGCGGCCGGTGCGACCGACACTGCACTGGCCGGAGGCGGCCATCTTCGGCAGCGATACGGTGACGCGATAGGGCTCCTTGGCGAGCGCCGCTGGCTGAATGGCAAGATTGGCCGGTGCCGTCGCGACGCCCGTCAGGCTCACGATGCGGCCCTCGTAGTCGGTGCTTTCACCGCGGAAGCGGAACTTCGCCGACTGGCCGACGCGGAGCTGATTGTATGCCGCTTCGCCGACGGTCGCGGTCACGACGAGGCCAGAGCAGTCCAGAAGACGAACAAGGTCCTGGCCGCGCACGACCGACTCGCCGGGAGCCGTCATGACTTCCCAAATGCTGCCGGCGACGGGCGCGACGAGGCCGGCCGCGGAACGCTGGGCATAACGCATGTTCTCGGCGGCGAGCTCGGTGCGCAGGCTTGCGACGCGGGCTTCGCGCTGCGCGATCTCGGCTGTGACTTCGTTCAGACGGAGCGTGATCTCGTCGGCGCGCTGCAGGGACTGCGGACGATCGTTGTAGCTGTCGCCGACATAGATGCCGCGGCGCAGGGCGGAAAGCTCGACGTCGAGGGTATTGCGGCGATGGCCGAGGGCTTCGAGTGTTTGGGTAGCGACGGTCGCATCGCGGCGTGCGCGCTCGAGTGCGACGACCGTGCCTGTGCCCGCATCGGCGAGCGACTGGGCGCGCTCAAGGGCCTGCTGTGCCTCCTCGTGGCGGGCGTTGGCGGCGGCGATCTCACTGCGGGTCTCGGCCATACGCGACTCGAGCTGGGCAATGCGCCCTGTCCGGAAGGCCTCCGCGTTGATCGTGTATTCCTCATGAAGCGACTGGAGGCTTACGCGGCGGGCAGCGAGCGCTTTGATTTCTCCCTCGAGCTCGCTGACGAGCTGAGCAACGGCGTCGAGCCGGCCCCGGTCGGCGCGTGGATTGACGATGGCCAGCACGTCCGAGCCCGGCTTGAGCTCGGTGCCGACGGGAACCTGGCCGAGCCACGAGACCTGGCCTTCGATCGGCGCGCGAAGCGTGATGAGGCGGGCGTTGATGATCGCTTCGGTGCTGGTCGTCTGCATGAGCGCCTGAAGAGGCATCCAGCCGGCGATCACGACGACGATCACGCCGGCGAGCGTCTTCAGGATGCGCCTGTCGATCGTGCGGAGCTGCGGCGAGCCCTTCTTGGCGGGCGCGGCAGCCGGCGCGGGTTGTGGTTCGGGTGTGGCTTCCGGCGCGGGCGGTGCAGCGGGGGCAAACGCTTTATCGAGCGCGGCGAGGCGGCCGAGAGCGTCCAGTTCGGCGAGCGGCTGGTTCGCGTCGGGGGCGTCGCCCGCCTGGGTCGGCGGTTCTCGACGGGCCGGAGCTGTCACGTCGGCGTCCTCACGCCTGTTCTGCGACGGCAAACTCGAACTGCGGCTCATGACGGCTCCAGGGGGCAGGAAAAAACTGAGTTGGCATCGGCTTGCGCGCATAGGACGCGCGGCCTGCTCAGGGGGCTGACCAATATCGGATTGTAGGTATGGAAATTTGCTTTAGCGTTAATCTGCAACTGGAGGAGGTGCGGAAATACCTCGGAAATGTCGATATTTGCACAATCTATAATGGTAGTACTTAAAAATGCAATTTTTGCGTGCGTAAGACATCCGCGTGGCGCAGAATAAAATAATCTAAATCAATACATTATACTTCACGGGCTGCCATTTGCATCATGTTGCACAAAAGCCTCGTTTCGTGAACTTCGCCCAGTTCCAAAAATTTGAGGACGGTGTTTGTCGCAGGAATCAACCTATCGTAATTAACAGTGAGTTTCGAATTGGGGCCGCGTTCGAGTGAGCGGCACTCACGAGCGTCCAATCATGCCAGCCGTGTGCGATTGCCCGCAGGTTCTGCGCGGGCGTTTGGCGGCGTGCGCCCGCGTGTTCACGTGAGGCGCGCAAAGCAATGTCGGAATAGTCTTCGGGGCTGAGGGATTTCGATGTCCAACCATGGGCGCTTCGGCGCGGCGGCTCAACGTGTGGCCGCGGGGCAAATCGAGTTTCATAGCTTCTCGGGCCCGCTTCACGAGCAGATCCGTGGTCTGGTGCTCTCCCGGATCGAGAGTGGAGAGTGGCCGGCCGGCACGCCGATACCGCCCGAGGTCCAGCTCTCGCGAGAGTTCGGCGTCAGCATCGGGACGGTGCGCAAGGCACTGGATCAGCTGTCCCGTGACCGCATTCTCGTGCGCGAGCGCGGCCGCGGCACCTTCGTCAAGGATGGCGGCTCGTGGCGCACGGGACCGGGCCTGCGTCTTTGCCGGGCGGACGGTGCGCCGATCATGCTCGATATCAGGGTCGTCGAGACGGACTACGTGGTGGCGACCGCGGCCGAGGTTTCTGCCCTCAGGATGCTGAGGCCGGCTTCGATCGTGCCGCGCGCGTTGAAGCTGCGCAGGGAGTGGCGCCATGAAAGCCGCCTCGTTGCCATCGAGACGATTACGGTCGATGCGGCGCGCTTCCCCAATCTTCAGTTCGAGATGGATCCGGCGGCCGACGTGCTCTTTCCCGTCTATGCCGAGAAGTATCATGCGTCCGTCGACCGGACGGTCTGGAATATGAAACCGCTCGCTGCGAGCGATGAAGCCGTGCGCCAACTTGGGGGTGGCCGCGACGTTGCCGCGATCCGGTGTGTTCGAACGGCCTACGACGCCAAGGACACGCCGCTCGAAATATCCGAGCAGATCGTGCTGTTCGACGATGATCTCGTGATGAAGGCGAGCCAGTAGCGGTAGCTCAGGCTGACTTCCGCGTCGCAACCTGCGTACCGCTGCTTTCAGCTGCCGGGCGCGGCCCGTTGCGCGCCTCCGTCAATACCGACGCGAGCTCACTGAAAACGCCCGGACAGGATGGATCGTCCGGAAGCTGGGTGAGGAAGCGGTACAGCAGCGGCGTGAGCATGACCGCCTGATCGAGCTCGAAGTCCGCTTCGGGCTTGTAGGCACCGACGGCACGCAGATCGCGCGTCTCTTCGTAGCGGGCGATGATGGTTCGCAAACGACGGACGAGTTCGGCTTCCTCTTTGCTCCAGGCAAGGGGCGCGAGGCGCGAGATCGACGTCAGCGGATTGATGGCGGGATATCGCCCCTGATCCGCGATGCCGCGATCGAGCACGATATGGCCGTCGAGAATGCCGCGTACGGTATCGGCAACCGGCTCGTTCGAATCCTCGCCGTCGAGCAGAACCGAGAACACGCCCGTGATCGAACCCGAGCCCGGCCTGCCCGGACCCGCGCGCTCGAGCAGCCGCGGCAGTTCGGCGAATACAGAAGGCGCATAACCGCGCGCAACGGGCGGCTCGCCAGCCGCGAGCGCGACTTCGCGGAGCGCGTGGGCAAAGCGCGTAATGGAGTCGACGACGAGAAGGACATTGTCGCCGCGGTCGCGAAAGTACTCAGCGACGGACATCGCGGTCTTGGCGGCATTCTTGCGCATCATCGCGCCTTCGGAGCTCGAGGCGACGACGGTCACCGCGCGCGGGGCATGCGGCTTCACGACGTCTTCCAGGAACTCGCGCACTTCGCGGCCGCGCTCGGCGACGAGCGCGATGACGATGGTGTTGAAGCCGCTCGTTCGCGCCAGCATCGAGACGAGCGTGGATTTGCCGACGCCGGATCCAGCGAAGATGCCGATGCGCTGTCCGGCACAGATCGGCGTGAAAAGGTCGATGGCCTTGACGCCCGTGACGATCGGCCGGCTGATGCGATCAAGCGCCATGGGCGGGATCGGCTCGTGGTCGATCGAGTAGGGCATGGAGCCGCTCGCGAGCGGTCCTTGCTGATCGATCGGCTGGCCGAGTGCGTTGATCACGCGTCCTAGCCAGCTCACGTCGGGGCAGATCTCGAGACTGTCGCGGACCCAGACCGGCGCACCGAGGCCAAGGCGCGGCGAGGTCGAGAACAGCTTGATGTTGGCGCTGTCGGCTTCGATGCCGATAACTTCGCCGAGCCAGCGTGTGCCGCCGCCTTCGACCTCGACGGAAGTGCCGAGTTCCACGCGCCGCTCGATGCCGCGCACCAGGATATTGCTCGGCGAAACTTCCGTGACACGTCCGCCGAAGCGCACGAGCGGCAGTTTGGCGGCATGGCCTGAGAAGAGGCGCGCGAGGCGTTCGAGCGGATCGCCGGCAGGTGGCGCAGCGGGTTTGGCGATCTGGTCGTCGGTCATCTGCGGTCGAGTATCCACTGATTACTAGCGTCCGCTGCCGAGCGCCTTGATGGCGTCGCTCAGCTTGCGGTCGGACTGTTCGCCCGCGGCCGACATCGCTTCGAAGGCCCGTGTCACCGAGATGAGCCTGGTCATCTCCATGACGGGATTGGCATTGGCCTGTTCGATGTAGCCCTGGGAAAATCCCTTGCTCACGAAGTCGACCACGGGTTCGGCCGGCTGGTCGGGCACGACGGAAGCACCCTCGTGGCGGACAAGCTTGGCGTTGGCGGGAATCTGGAACAGGCCGAGGCGTGCGACGCGCTCGCCATTCTGGCTGATGGTGCCGTCGCGCGAGATCTGGACCGGCCCGCGAGCGGTGTTGATCTGAATCGGGCCGCCTGACTGATCGAGGACCTGCTGCCCGTTCATGTTTTCCAGATCGCCCTGTGTCGAGACGCGCATCCGGCCGTCACGCGTATAGACCGGGCCATCGGCGCCGTTGATGCTCAGGAAGGCATCGCCCTGAATGGCCACGTCGAGCGCATTGCCCGTCTGGACGATCGGGCCGCTCGCGCGCGAGAACGTGCTTTCGCCCGTGCCCGAATAAGCCACGGAGGAGCGCTGCGTCTGCGAGAGCACCGTCTCGAACGTCACGTTCTCGGCCCGGAAGCCGGGCGTCGTGCTGTTGGCGACGTTGTTGGCGATGGTGTCGAGGCGCCGCTGCAGCGCCAACTGACCGGAGAGCGCAACGTAGATGCCGGCTTCCATGGCTCAGATCTTCCTGATCTTCTGCATCTGCCCGAGCAGATCCTGGCTGAAAAGGCTCTGATTGTCGGCAAAGAGCTGGAGTACGCCCGACATGGGGGGCGCGGCCGGGTTCTCGATCTCCCAAAGCGCTGTGAAGCGGCCGATGAACTTGTCGAGCTTGGCGGGATCCTTGAGATCTTCCATATCCAGCTTCTTGCTGATCATTTCGGCCTGGCGATCGATGTCCATCGTCGCCGCCGCTTCCGGGATGCCGAGCGCAATCTGCGTGACCTTGAGGAGTGCTTTGTCGGCCATCAGGTGGAAGGGTGTTTCCGCGCTCGCAGCCTTGCGCTGGAAGTAGAGCGCCAGCCGGACGCCTTCGTTTGATGCTCCTGCGTCCTGTTCCATGGTTTGGCGGACGTAGCGATCAACGGTGCCCTGGCGCGTCCGCTCGAAAACCGTGGTGCCGGTCGTGTAGCGGGTGAAATTGAAGGTTTCCGCAAACTCGGCATAGCGCCGGTCGGTAAGCTTGTTGGCGAAACTCTGCGGATTGTCGATGCCCTCGGTCAGGACCTTCCGCATGAAGGCCTTGGCGTAGTCCATCTCCTGGAGGCCGAAGGCCTTCATGGCATACTTGAAGACGCGATCGTTGTTCAGGAATTCGTCGACCGACTTGATGGTCTTGATCGTCTCCAGGTAGTACGCGCTTTCGCGCTGGACGATCGGCTGCTCGGACGTGCGCTTGAGCGCAGCAGGCATATCCGAGGCGATGAGCTGGTAGCCGATGGGCGTGCTGAACATTCCTGCCTTCCTCGCAAAGCGGGTCGGCTGCAAGAAGCGCACGCGGGACTTGCACGAACCTGACGTGCTGGCCTTCAGCGTCTCGCAACGCAAGGTCGGGCGCTGCTACAGCCTCGCGCAAGGCATTCGCCGCATCGTCGCACATCAACGACCTGATCCGGTGGGCGCAGAACGCGAATGACTATACCGCTAGGCCTAATTGTAACGCTTGTCTGTATGTTCGGCGGCTTTGCGGCCATGGGCGGCAAGATTTCCGTCATCTGGCAGCCGTGGGAGTACGTGATCATCCTTGGGGCCTCGGTCGGCACGTTCATCGTCGCCAACCCCATGAAGACGATCAAGGACAGCGGCACCGGCCTCATGGAGGCCTTGAAAAACACCGTCCCGCATAAAGAAGACTATCTCGTCATTCTGACGTGCCTTTTCAGCCTGATCCGGGAGCTGAAGTCGAAGTCGCGCGCGGAAGTCGAGAAGCACATCGATAACCCGACCGAGTCGGCGATCTTCATCGCCTATCCGAAGGTGCTGAACGACGAGAAGATGCTGACCTTCGTGTGCGACTATTTCCGCCTGATCCTCATGGGCAACGCGCGCACGCATGAGATCGAGGCGCTCATGGACGAAGAAATCGCGACCATGCGCGGCGACAAGCTGAAGTGCTATCACTCGCTCGTCGCCATGTCGGAGGGCCTGCCCGCGCTCGGGATCGTGGCGGCCGTGCTCGGCGTCATCAAGGCCATGAGCGCGCTCGATCAGCCGCCGGAGGTGCTCGGTGCGTACATCGGCGCCGCTCTCGTCGGTACGTTCGCCGGCATCTTCTTCTCCTACGCCGTCGTCACGCCGATCGCGACCCAGGTCAAGATCGTTCGCGAGAAGCAGATGCGCCAATACATCGTGATCAAGCAGACGCTGCTCGCGCTGATGAATGGCGCCATGCCCCAGATCGCCGTTGAGCATGGACGCAAGGCCATTTCCGCCGCCGACCGCCCTTCTGTGGACGAGCTCGAGAACGCAACACTGAATACCGGTGGTGCCGGCGCAGCCGGTGGCGCCGAGAAGAAGGCCGCCTAGCGGCGGGAGCATGACGCGCATGAACAATGTCGAGAATGATGGGGCGGCCGGCAACGCGAGCGGTCGTCAGCAAGGGGACTGGAGAGCCGACTTGACACATGTAGCGGCGGCTGGCGAGCAGGACGGCAAATCTGGCGAGGCTTGGGGCGCGCGCGGCCACGACGCGGTCATGCGCATTCCCGTATCGGTTCGCTTCGTGCTCGGCGGGGCGCGGATGCCCGTTGCCAAGCTCATGAGCCTGACGCGCGGCGCGATTATTCCGCTCGATCGAAAGGTCGGCGATCTGATCGATATCGTGGTGAACGATCAGGTTGTTGCCCGCGGCGAGATCGTTGCGCTCGATGAGGAAGCGACACGTTTCGGGATCTCGGTGCGCGAGGTAGCGCAGCAGGGAAGCGAATAGCCGCCTCTGCGTCGCGTTGCCAAGACTCATTCTCTGAGCCGGACTGCTGAGCCGCTGCGCTCGTCCATCTTCTTCGATCTCAGGTTCCGAGCGCCATGGCTGAACAGCCGGACAAGGAGTCCAAAACAGAGGAAGCAACGCCTCGCAAGATCGAGGAGGCGATCAAGAAGGGCAATACGCCCGTCTCGCGTGAGATCGCGCAGTTCGCCTCGATCCTCGCCATTGCCGCGTGTGTTCCGATCGTCGTGCAGGCGTTCGGATCCAATCTGCTCGGAAGTCTCATCGCGTTCGTCGAGCGGCCCTACGATTTCCGGCTCAACGCCGGCGCTGATGCGATCATGCTGCTCGCCGCCGTCGGGAAGGCCGCGACGGCCGTGCTGGCGCTTCCGCTCTTCGTGCTCATGGTCTTCGGCATATTCGTTTCCGTGCTTCAGAATCCCTTGCGCATGGTCGGCCATCGCATCAAGCCGGAAATGTCGCGTCTTTCGCCAATGAAAGGCTTCACGCGCATGTTCGGCGCGCAGGGCCTTGTCGAGTTTATGAAGTCGGTCTTCAAGCTCACGATCCTGTCGGTCTGCGCGATCTTCTTCCTGCTCAACTACAAGGCCGATCTCGTCAATGCCATCCTGCTCGAGCCGGCGGCGCTGCCGCAGGCGCTCGCACGGCAGATGCTCAATGTGCTCATCGCCGTGGGGCTCAGCCTGGCTGGCATCGTGGTGGCGGATCTCCTCTGGTGCCGGTTCAAGTGGCGCAAAGATCTGCGCATGAGCAAGCAGGAGATCAAGGACGAGCACAAGCAGAGCGACGGCGATCCGCTGCTCAAGGCGCGGCGGCTGTCGCTTGCGCGTGATCGCGCGCGTCGGCGGATGCTCTCGTCCGTGCCGAAGGCGACGGTGGTGATTGCCAATCCGACCCACTACGCCGTGGCGTTGCGCTATGTGAGTGGTGATGCAGGCGCACCCATGGTCGTCGCCAAGGGCATGGACAACATCGCGCTCAAGATCCGTGAGATCGCCGAGGCGAACGATATTCCGGTCATCGAGGACAAGGCGTTGGCGCGCAGCCTCTACGCGGCGGTGTCGCTCGACCGTCCTATACCGCCAGAGTTCTACAAGGCTGTGGCCGAGGTCATTCTCTATCTTATGTCGCGTTCCGCCGCGCAAGCGGCTCCCCTCCCGCGAGGTGCATGATGCAGCCCGATGTCAGTGATCTTACGACGCGTTTCGAGGCACTCCTCGCGGAGAGTATTGCCGAACTCACGACCGAGTTCCGCAATCACGATGCGGCTGATCTGCTGGCGCTCATCCGGCTCGACCGCATGGCGACCCTGCAGAGCCTGCTGGACGGCGAGTGCGAGCTGTTCTTCAAGCCGGGAACCATGCAGTTCAGCGGGCACGCGGAGGCCATGGTCGGATGGCGGGCGCCGCCCTCGGTGCGCCTTGCGATGTCGTTCCGCAGCCCCGGCGTCGAGCTCTATTACCGCCTGACGCTCGAAGCGTCGGATGCTCATGTGCAACTCGACCTCATTCGGTTCGAGCCGCCGGAGACCAATCCGGAGAGCCGGTGCCGGCGGCTGGCGCTGGCGCTCGGCGCGGCGCGCGCTCATCGCCTCGATCATCCCCGCGGCCAGCTTCAGGCAAGAGACGTCGGCTATCAGGGAAGCTGAAGCCGAAGGACAATTTCATGGACGACCTCGCACTCTTCTCGATTGCCAGCGACCGCAACCGTTGGCTCGCGACGCGCAGCGCAGCGCTCGCCGACAACATCGCGAACGCCGATACGCCGGGGTTCAGGGCGAAGGATGTGCCGTCCTTCGAGGCGGCGCTGAGCTCGGCGAATGTCGCGATGCTGAAGACGAACACGAATCACCTATCGCCGACGCAGTTCGGTGGCCGCTCGTTCGATGTCGTCACGCGTCCTGGTGAAGTTCCGAAGCACTCCGGCAACACGGTCAGCCTTGAGACGGAGCTCGCCAACCTCGGTGAGACCCGCTCGCAGCACTCGGTCGTCTCGGGTGTGATCGGTGCTTTCCACCGCATGCTGCTGACGAGCGTGAGGTAACGCATGGCCGACGAGCTCAAGGCAGCGATCCTCTCTTCTGCATCGGGCCTGCGCGCGCAGTCGACGCGCATTCGTGTCGTCT
>JAEYYJ010000118.1 GCA_023430845.1 Pseudomonadota bacterium | reverse complement strand
GGTAGAAGGGTGCACCCATGAACGCCGATAAGACCACTATCGCCGAGGCCTGCCTGCAGGGGGCCGAGAACGGCACGATGGATTTTCCGCAGATCGTCATGACACTCGTCGACGCGGGCTTTGAGAGCTACTGCGTGGACTATCGTCGCGGCACGGCGACCTACTACATGCCCGACGGTGCGAGCGTCGAGCTTCCCGCGCCGGCAGTACGCGGGCCGGTCGCGATAAAGTTCGATGCGGATGTCATCCAAGCCGCCATTCTCGAAGCCCAGACGAACGCGCCGGGCTACACCTATCTCGGCTTCTGCGAGAAAGTGCGCGCGGCGGGCTGCGCGCACTATACGGTTTCTTTTCTCGGGCGGCGTGCGGTGTATTCGGGTAGATCAGCGGAGGCGCACGTGAAGCACTTCCCGACAGACCGGTAAGTGCCTCAGGCAAAGAGCTTGATCACGACCCACACGCAGTACCCTCCCGACGCGGAGGGTGCACGTTACTGCATAAATCTTAGGTTCTTGTATGGGGCGGCAAGCCGGCGGCCCGTTTGTACCAGTACGCCTGGAGCGCCTCTGTGATGTCATCGCTTCCCGGCTTCTTTTGCGCCGCGCACCACTCCAGGTAGTGCACGATTGCAAGCGCTTGTTGCGGAGTCAGCGGTGCCCAACGCGCTCGGGCATAGTCGCCGTAGGTCGGCGGATTGCGCCCGCGCATGGGCATATCGCTCATGCCATGCGCAAAGCCGTGCGTGAGGGTGAAAACGGGATCGGCCATATTGAGCTGTCCCCTCAGATCGGCTTCCAGAAATGCCGGAATGTAGAAGCAGAGGGCCTCGTTGGAGAGAAAGTGCAGCGCGCACGGTATGGATTCGAGCCAGTCGTCGCGCAGCAGCGTCCAGTCCGTCTTGCTCTGAAAGGCGCGGGCCACTTGCAGAGGCTCATCGCCCTGCGTGCTGGCGACGAGGGGCTCAAATGGTCTCGACCGCGTCGGGGGAAAGACCGCTCTGATCTCCTCGTGGATCATCTCGACAGCGGTTGACATGATCGAACCTCGCTCAGATCCCTCCACTCCATAGACGTTCAATGCGACGTTCACGAGGCGTCGCTCAGTCGTCGATTGTGGCGGCTGCTAAAGCGGCAATGGCGATATCGATGTCCGCGTTGGCGCCGTCGCTTATGAACCACGCAGCCGATAGACCGCACCACGCGAGGATCCACTGCAAAAGTCGCTGCCGTTCGATGCCCGAGCGCTCCACGACGATCTCGACGCGGCGGAGGAAACGGGCGCGGTCCCGTGCGATTGAAATTGCCGGGTCACCGAGGTCGGGATTGCAGAAGATGTTCGCGTAATCGAAGCCGCGCTCGCCGAGTACGGCATGGGGATCGATCGCCAGCCAGCCGCGCGCACCGAAGTCGAGCACGTTCTCGTGGTGGATGTCACCGTGCAGGGGCATGATATCGCGGGGCGATGTGAGCAGCTCTCCTGCAACCGCGTCCGCGCGCGCGAGCAGGCCGCCATGCGTGCGTGCGACGGGGCTCAAGGGTTGGAACCACACATCCAGCGGTGTGAGGTCGGGAGCTGGTCTTCCGCGGGGGCGATGCAGGGTCGCGATCGTGTCGCACAGAATATGCGTCGCCTCATCATCGCGGCCGCTTCGCGCGAAATCGACGAGAGAGCGTTCGCCGAGCGCGCGCTCCATGAGGAGAGCATCGCCATCGCGTTCGTAGACGCGCGCGGCGCCTTGTCCGTCCCACCACGCGAGCAGCTCGGCGCCGCGCTTGGCCTCATCGAGTGTGACGACTTTCAGCATCGCAGGCATGGTGCCCTGACGTACGGGAAGCAGGCGCGCTGCGGGCGTGACGATCGCTGCAGCGTCCGGCGTCAGACGCCAGCGCTTGAGATATGGTTCGAAGACCGGATCGCTCATGGTGCGGCTGATGCGGCGGGGCGCTCGGCCACGCGCACCGTCAGCATCTTCACGAGATCGGCCACGACGAAGCGGCTCTCGACGAGTTCGAGCCCCGCCGCAGGGACATGCTGCTCGGTGTGCCGGTCGTAGCTCGCGCCATAGGCCCAGGCGATCCACGGCTGCCAGAGGTATGTGATGGCGCGACGCAAGCCGCCGCTCGGCCGGACATACTCGAGCAGGCGAATGAGACCGCCGGGCTTGACGACACGGCCGAGTTCGCGGAGCGCCGGCACCTGCTGGTTGTCAGGCAGAACGCAGAAAAGGAAGCTCGAGACGGCAGCGTCGAAGGAGGCTGCCGGGAATTTCAGGTCCGTCACGTCCATCTCGTACAGACGACCGCCCTCTGCGAGCGTAGGACAGCGCGCCCGTGCGTGCGCGAGCATCGCGGCGCTGATGTCGATGCCTGTGACGGTCGATTGGGGCGGATAGAACGCGCAGTTCCGGCCCGTACCGATACCGGCGTCGAGCAGTTGCCCAGATATGCCCTCGAAGAGCATCCGCCGCAGCGCACGATAGCGCTGGCGCTCGAAAGGCCCATCCAGGAAGTCGTAAAACGGGGCGATCCGCTCGTAGCGTCCGACATTCGTGGTCACATCATACCTCCCAGGTGTCCAGACATATGGTCGAGCGGCTCGCGATCGGCTAGAGGTGCCATAAGAAACTTGCGGGAGGAGCTTTTACACATGACCAGGTCCTTCGCCGACCGTCTGCTGCGTCCGGAGCGTGTCGCCATCGTCGGGGCCTCCGGTGACGTGAAGAAGAACAATTCGCGCCCGCAGCGCTATCTCCGCAAGCACGGCTTCGACGGCACGATCTACCCCATCAATCCCGGGTACAAAGAGCTCTTCGGCGAGCCCTGCTATGCCTCGCTCGCCGATTGCCCCGAGCCGCCGGATCATGCCTACGTCATGCTCGGCACGAATTCGGTCATCGAGGCCATCCGCGATTGCGGCAAGGCCGGCGTCGCGGGCGCGACGATCTTTGCCGGCGGTTTTGCGGAGGGCGGAGACGCCGGCAAGGCACGGCAGGCAGAGCTGATTGCCACGGCGCGCGAGGGTGGCGTCCGCCTCATTGGCCCGAACAGCCTGGGCGTCATCAACACGCATTGGCCGCTGACACTCTCGGCCAATGCGGTGCTGGAGCGCGAGCGCCTGCCGAAGGGCCGCACGGGCCTCGTCTCGCAATCGGGCTCGATGATCGGCGCGCTGGTCAGCCGCGGCGAGGCACGCGGCATCGGTTTCTCGACATTGGTCTCCATCGGCAATGAGTGTGACCTGACGGTCGGCGAGATCGCGTCCATGTTGGTGGATGATCCCGATACCGACGTAATTCTGCTCTTCCTCGAGACCATGCGCGATCCGGTCGGCGTCGCCGAGATGGCGCGGAAAGCGCACGCGGTTGGCAAGCCTGTCATGGCGTATGTGCTCGGCCGTTCGGATCTCGGCCAGGCGCTTGCGCAATCGCACACCGGCGCCATGGTCGGCGAGACGCGCGCGCTCGATGCCTTCCTCGCGGACTGCGGCATCATGAGGCTCGATCATTTCGAGAGCCTCATCGAGGCGCCGCTGCTTCTAAAAGGGCGCAAGCCGCCGAAGGGCAAGCGCGTCGCTGTCACGACGACGACAGGCGGTGCCGCGGCGCTTGTGGTGGATCATCTCGGCTCGCGCGGCATCGAGGTCGTGCCGGCAGCGGAGGCACTGAGTGAGGGCCTTGCCGCTTTCAAGATTGATGTCGCGCCGGGTTCGCCGATCGCCGACGTGACCATGGCTGGCACCAAGCCTGAGGTCGTCGACACGGTCATGTCGAACTTCATGGCCGATCCGCGCGTCGATGCGGTGGTCGTTGGTGTCGGCTCGTCCGCCGAGTATTTCCCGGAGCTGGCGGTGGCGCCACTCGCCAAATGGGCAACCGCCGAGAAACCGATCGTGGCGTTCCTGCTGCCGAACGCACAGCGCTCGCTCGAGCTGCTGGCGAGTGCTGGTATTGCCGGTTTTCGCACGCCGGAAGCCTGCGCCGACGCCCTCGGCGCCTATCTCGACTGGACACTGCCGCGCGAGAAATCGACGACGCCGCTACCCAAAGCGGCGCGCACTTGCCTCGATCGCGCAAAGGGCGCTGCAACCTTGAACGAGCAGCGGGCGCTGGAGCTGTTCTCCGCGCTCGGCGTACCGGTGCCGGTTATCGCGCAGGTGAGTGACGCGGCTGGCGTCGACGCGCTGAAGCTGAGCTATCCCGTGGTCGCGAAAATCCTCTCGGCGGACATTGCCCACAAGAGCGAAGTCGGCGGCGTGAAGGTTGGTATCGCCGATGCTGCGGCACTGAAGTCGACGGTCACGTCTCTGCTGACCGACGTGCCGAAAAAGGTGCCGGGCGCGCGCATTGACGGCGTTGTCGTGCAGGAAATGATCAAGGGGCTCGGCGAGGCCATCGTGGGTTTCCGGCGCGATCCGCGCGTCGGGCCGCTCGTCGCGGTCGGCGTCGGCGGCATTCTCGCGGAGGTCTACGGCGACGTCGCTGTGCGCCCCGCGCCCGTCGATCTCCAGGCCGCACGCGCCATGATCGCCGAGGTGAAGGGCTTTGCGCCACTGCGCGGTTTTCGTGGTTTGCCAGAAGGCGATCTCGATGCACTGGCAGCTATCGTTGTCGCGGTCTCGCAACTTGCTTTGTCGGACGCGCCACAGATCGCCGAAGCCGAGATCAATCCGGTTATCGTGCGCGCGAAGGGGCAGGGCGCGGTGGCGGTCGATGGTCTGGCGGTGCTGTTGGCAGATTGAGCTGCCAACAGCTTGCCTGATTTGGAGGAACCGAGCTGGACAGGCGGCGCCCCAGCCTCAGAACCTGTAGTTCACGCCCATACGGCCAATGTGCATGTTCAAGTCGATCTTGTGGTCGATCCATTGCTGATTGGGTTCGGCAGCGTTCCGGGTGCGGAACTTCGCATCGCCAAAATCGACGTAGAGATACTCGGCTTTGATCGTCCAGTTCTGAGAAAGGGCGTGTTCGAGCCCTCCCCCGATGGTCCAGCCTGCCTGAAGGTCATCTTTCCCGGCGTGGCAGCGCCGCAGCCCAAGCTCAGCCGTGGGGCAAGGATCCGCAGCCGACCAGTCGACGTTTCTCGATATCGAGATATTGGAGAAAGCCGGACCGGTAGTCAGATAGAAAAGCGAGGAGGCTGCCGCATAACCTAAACGCAGCCTGACGGTCGCTAGCCAATCGGAGGAAACACTATCGACTGCGCGCCCGTTAAATCCGCTGGCGACCACGCCGGTGTCACGTTTTCCGTCGAAGCCGAACGCACCCAGGTCCGCTTCAATTCCAAGCACGAACTGGCCCGTCCGACGCGCAACGCCAAAAGTCAGCCCTCCCAGCATCGCGCCATCGGAGAAGCTCCCATTTGCGACTGCGGCTACCGTGTCTCTCCCCGCAATGTTCATAAGGGAAGTTGGTGGAACTATTGCGCTCGCGTCGCTGGAGCCTCGCGCGTAGCCGAGGTTGAGCCCGACATACATGCCATCCCAGAGGGGGCGTTCGGAGGTGGTTTGCGCCTGGGTGGGGACGAATGATGCAAATAACAATGCGGCCGCGAACGCAGTTCGCGCGCTCCAGTTCACAAGGGTCATGCAGTCTCCGCTGATTTGGCAATTCCGTATGGTTCTATTCCCACACTGAACG
>JAEYYJ010000117.1 GCA_023430845.1 Pseudomonadota bacterium | reverse complement strand
CTGGCGTAGCGCCGCGTCCCGAGGCAGTGCTCGGCATACTCTCGCTCATCCTGTGGGCGCTGATCATACTGGTCAGCATCAAGTACGTGGTCATCCTGCTGCGCGCGGACAACCACGGCGAAGGCGGCATCCTCGCGCTGATGGCGCTTGTCCAGCGGGCATCATCACGCAAGGCGCTGCCGGTGCTCGTGCTCGGCGCGATCGGTGCCGCGCTCTTCTACGGCGATGCCTTGATCACGCCCGCGATCTCCGTGATGTCGGCTGTCGAAGGCGCGAAGCTCGCGATGCCGGTATCACAGGCTGGCGCGCTGTTCGCAACGATGGTCATCCTCGTCGTGCTGTTCGCCGTGCAGCGTTATGGTACGCATCGCGTTGCTGGCGCCTTTGGCCCCGTGATGATCTTGTGGTTTCTGGTCATCGGTGGCGCCGGCCTCTACCAGATCGTGCTCAATCCGCAGGTCATTGCGGCCGTAAGTCCGCATCATGCCGTCGTCTTTCTGACGAGCAATAACGCGATCGGCCTCGTAACGCTCGGTGCGGTGTTCCTCGCAGTGACCGGCGCGGAGGCGCTCTATGCCGATCTCGGTCATATCGGCCGCAGGCCCATCACCATCGCATGGTTCTTCTTCGTGCTGCCATCACTGGTGCTCAGCTACTTCGGGCAGGGTGCTGTCGTGCTGGCGGATGCTTCGGCGATCGATAATCCGTTCTACAGGACGGTACCGCAGGGCTACCTGCTGCCGATGGTCGGGCTGGCGACGCTCGCCACGATCATTGCCAGCCAGGCGACGATTACGGGAGCGTTCTCGCTGACGCGACAAGCCATTCAGCTACGCCTGCTGCCGAGGATGACCATCCAGCACACGTCGGGCGAGCACGCGGGGCAGATTTACCTGCCCGCCGTGAACTGGCTTATGATGGCCGGCGTTCTGACGATCGTCTGGAATTTCCAGACCTCGACGGAACTCGCGGCCGCATACGGCATTGCCGTCACCGGAACGATGCTCGTCACGGCGATCCTCGCCATCCTGATGATGGCCTGGCACTGGAAATGGTCGGCGCTGCGGATCGCGCTCGTCATGACGCCGTTTCTTGCGCTCGAAGTGGTGTTTCTCTCGGCAAATCTGCTGAAGGTCCTGGACGGCGGTTGGGTGACGCTGCTGATGGGCGCCTGCATGCTCACGGCCATGCTCGTGTGGTGGCGCGGATCGGGCATCCTGCTTGCCAAGACGCGGCGCAGTGAGTTGCCGATCGCCGATCTCATGCCGAGCCTCGAGCGGTCGAGCATGACGGTCGTCTCGGGAACCGGCGTCTACCTCACGGCCAACGCCAACAACACGCCGACTGCACTCGTGCACACGATCAAGCATTTCAAGGTCATGCACGAGCAGATCGTCGTCCTGACGGTGATCACGTCCAATTGGCCGTATCTCAGTATGGCGGAGAGCGTGTCGATGGAGAGGCTCTCCGGGCGGCTCGTTCGCGTGAGCGTGGTCACCGGCTTCATGCAGCAGCCGAACGTGCCGGCTGTTCTCGAATATTGCCGCGAGCAGGGTCTGGCGGGCGACGCCGCGTCCACGTCCTACATGCTCTCGCGGCGCGAGGTGAAGGCCGAGCGCCCCTCCGCCATGCCGATGCCGGCTACGGCGCTGTTCGTCGTGCTCGCGCATAACGCGGCCGATGCGACGGACTACTTCGGCATACCGAAGGATCGCGTGGTGGAGATTGGCACGCAGATCGGATTGTGAGTGACGTGCACGCCGTGACCCGCGGGCACACTCAATCCTGAAATGGATCCCGCATGAGGATCGTGTCGTCGCGCTCGGGGCTCGTCGAGAGCAGCGTCACCGGGCATTCGATCAGTTCCTCGATATGGCGCACGTACTTGACGGCCTGGGCCGGAAGGTTTGCCCAGCTCCGTGCACCTTGCGTCGATTCCGTCCATCCCTCGAAGCTCTCGTAGATCGGTTTGACGCGCGCCTGCTCGTTCATGCCGGCGGGAAGGCGATCGATGCGCTTGCCGTCGAGCTCATAGGCCACGCAGACCTTGATCTCGGGAAGGGCGTCGAGAATATCGAGCTTGGTGAGCGCAATGCCGGTGATCCCCGCAACGCGCACGATCTGGCGCACGAGCACGGCGTCGAACCAGCCGCAGCGCCGGCGCCGGCCGGTGTTGACGCCGAACTCCTTGCCGCGCTCGCCGAGAAGGCGGCCGATCTCGTCAGGCTCGCCATCGGGGCCGAGAAGCTCGGTCGGGAAGGGGCCTGAGCCGACGCGCGTCGTGTAGGCCTTGGCGAGACCGAGTACGTAGCTCAGTGCTGCCGGACCCATTCCAGAGCCCGCAGCGGCCTGCCCCGCGACCGTGTTTGACGATGTGACGTAAGGATAGGTGCCGTGATCGACATCGAGCAGCGCGCCTTGCGCACCTTCGAAGAGAATGCGCTTGCCGGCCTTGCGGGCGCTATCGAGCGTATCCCAGACGGTGTCGATGTAGGGCAGGATCTTCGGCGAGATCTCCGTCAGTTCGTCGATGAGCGCCTGTTTGCTGATGAGCGGTTTGCCGAGGCCGCTTCTGAGGGCGTTGTGGTGGACGAGCAGCCGGTCGATCTTGGGACCGAGATTGTGCAGGTTGCGCAGGTCCTGCACGCGGATGGCACGCCGGCCGACCTTGTCCTCGTATGCGGGGCCGATGCCGCGCCCGGTGGTGCCGATCTTCTGGGCAGCCGCAGCTTCCTCGCGGAGCTGATCCAGCTCGCGGTGAAGTGGAAGAATGAGCGTTGCGTTCTCGGCGACCTTGAGCTGCTCGGGTCCGATATCGATGCCGAGCTTGCGGATGGTTTCGATTTCGGCGACCAGATGCCAGGGGTCGACGACGACGCCGTTGCCGATGACGGACAGCTTGCCCGGTCGGACGACGCCTGACGGCAGGAGGGCGAGTTTGTAGGTTTTGCCTTCGATGACGAGCGTATGGCCGGCATTGTGGCCACCCTGGAAGCGCACGACGATGTCGGCACGCTCCGAAAGCCAGTCCACGATCTTGCCTTTGCCCTCGTCGCCCCATTGGGCGCCGACAACCACCACGTTCGCCATTGTCTGATGCCTCTTGTCCGCAGCGTGCGGCTGCCGGAAGGCGTTAGCCCGGGGCGGGGGCCGGCGCAAGGGCGAATGTCCGGGGCCTTTCCATGGGAGACCCTTTGCCTTCCTTTGTTGAGACAAGCTATGCGCTGGACAAAGGTCTAGTTGGGATACCGGCGGCGCACGTTCGGCGTGTAGCGGTCATCGACGCCGGGTTGTTTCGGCTCGCGTCCGTCCATCGGCAACTTGCGATACGAGGGCGGTGGTTCGGATTGCTCTAGAAGTACGATCGATCCGTAACGGGCCGACACTCGAAAACCCGCGGGAAGCGGTCGATCGCCGCGATCCAATATGTGGCTGAAGTAGTTTTTATATTCATCCATGGAAAGTTGCTTGACATCCCAGCGAAAAGCGTAGGGCACGTTGTGATGGAAGTAATAGAAGCCGCCAGTGTCGATCCACTGGGATGTCAAGTCGAGAAATCCTGCCACATTGTTCCGCTTCGACAGGTCCAGAGCCGCAACTAAGACGTCGTCCCTTTTGAGGATATCTCCGCGGCTGCCGCCGATGATGGACAGCAGGGAAACAATTCCGATCGCAATCCAGGTGCTGGAATAGCGCTGCGCGAGCCACGATTGAATTTCGACTGATGCCCTGGCTAACAACACGAGCAAAAGAGGGATTGCGAGAAATACGAAGCGATACTCTTTGTGAGGCACCAGCATATGCGGCAGCACTACGCTGCTGATCAGCAATACGAGTGGCCAACTTCGTTTCCATTTCAGCACGCCAAAGATAAAGGCGAGCGCGTGCAGCCCTACGGACGCTTCGGTCATTCGCCCGACGTACCAAAGCAGTGACGAACGTCCGAATAGGTTGCTAACTCCATAGACGACATTAAACAAAACATTATTGTAGTATGAGATAAAGGGGACGCCCCAAGTCAGGGCGTCGATCATGCCCGCGAAAAGCAGAACAGCTGCACCGGCAAGGGAGAGTTGGAGTGCCGACCGCCAGCCCCACCAGATCACAACGAGAGTCCAGATAACTGCGCCCGCAATGGCGTACTGCAGGCGGAGTGCGACCGCGAGACCAAGGAGCAGTCCGACGACGGCCGGTGCCCACCATCTTTGGCGATCGGTCGCCAGCGCGAAGGCGGTCAGGATGGCGTAGGCGCCCAACACTTCCGGCGTCGGAATCGTCGAGTAAAAAATCAGTTCGTGCCACACGGCCCCATAGACCGCCGCGATGCGGCCCGTCTGTTTATCGAAAACGTTTCGACCAATCACATAAATGGCGTAGACGGCCGAAAGAGATAGGACCGCAAAGAAAACCTTGAGGGTCGGCACGTACGCCGTCGGATAGTCGAAGCCCAGTATTCTCAGGGTCTCCAGCAGGCCTGCGATCATGCCTGGGAGAAGCCAATTCCTGATACCAAATCGATATTCCCATGTGACAAAACCATAGCCGTAAATCAGGCGATGCGCGGCATCAAGATATTGGAAGATCTCGTCGGGATGATGTATGCGCTCCGACCATAGGGCAACAAACAGTCGCAAAAAGAGCGCGATGAATAGAGTGGTAAGGACGGGCAGGGCGGATAAATCGCGAGGCGGATTGGGATGGGAAATAGTGCCGCTGATCGCCATGAAAAACTCGAGGGGGGTGGGAGAGGAAAAGAGAAAATGCGAAGAGCTGCCTTGTGCTAGCAGCCGCAATGAATGCGATTGCCAGACGTAATGTCAAGATCTGGGGCGTCGGAAAACTGCGGTCGATCCGAGTGCAGCGTCGGCCCGGCTTCTTGCCCCAGTAGCGCGGTGGCCTACCGCCCCTCGCGCCACCAGGCAAGCGTCAGGAAGGCCAGCAAGGCGGCCAGCGCCAGGAGGCCGGTGAACATCGGCGTGATGCGGACGCCACGCGTGACGTAGGCCTCTCGGTCCTTGAGCCCCATCCAGCCCGAGCCGGCAAGAACGCGCGCGTTGGCGAGAAGCGACACGCGGGGCACGTCGACGGCCGTAGCGCTGGCGCTGCTCGAGAGCAGGCCGCCGCCGCGCGTCCAGAACGTGCCACCGCCCGTGGCATTGATGAGCGGGCGGAGCTTGGCGTCCGTCGCGGTGACCTCACTCATTTCGCGAGCATCCTCGAGCCCGGCATGGGCCACCGCGGTCAGCACGCGCCGATCGGGCGGGGAGCCGTTCGATTGCATCTTGTAGAGCCCGGGCTGGCGCACATCGATGGTCGTGCGCCAGATGCCGTCGCTTGCCGGTTCGAGTACCACTTCGCTCGACTCGCCGCCTGGCGACTGCACGGTGACCGGTGGAACGCTCGTCTCCATCGAGCGGCGCTCGATGGTGAGCTTGAGGCCGCGCGCATCGGCGAGGAGGCGCTCCTCCTCGAGATCGGGCTCTTTCATGAGCCAGTGCGATGTGCGCCGCAGGAGGTCCGTGTGCGGGCCGCCGCCGTCGTAGCCGCGCGCCCAGAGCCAGGCATGGTCGGAGAGCATGAGCGCAACGCGGCCGCGCCCGACGCGATCGAGCACGAGCAGTGGCCGCTCCTCGACGCCGCTCATGAGCGTACGGCCGCGCGTGACATTCGTCTCGACCTGACGGAACCAGCGGCCCCAATCGGGATCCTGGGTGCCCTCACGCACGCCCGGAAGATTGCGCGTGACGGGATGCTTGTGGCCGTCGGTCGTGACGCGCGCCTTGAAGGGCTGCTCGATGACGCGGCCCGATGGCGCGGCCGGCAGGACGGGCGCAAGCGCGGTGCGATAGAGGCTCGCGTTTTGTGCGTAGTCGTCGCCGGAGGCAACGAGCAGCGCCCCGCCGTTTGCGACGTAACGCGCGATGTTGTCGTAGTAGATCGGCGGGAGAATGCCGCGGACCTGATAGCGGTCGAAGATGATGAGGTCGAAGTTCGAGATCTTCTCCGAGAAGAGTTCCCGCGTCGGGAAGGCGATCAGCGAGAGCTGATGGATAGGCGTGCCGTCCTGCTTCTCGGGTGGGCGCAGAATGGTGAAGTGCACGAGATCGACGGCGGCGTCGGACTTCAGGAGATTGCGCCACACGCGTTCGCCCGCGTGCGGTTCACCCGACACGAGCAGGACGCGCAGGTTCTCGCGCACGCCTTCGGCTGCGATCACGACGCGGTTATTGAGGTGCGTGAGCTCGCCGGGCACGGTGTCGAGCTCGATCTCGACGATGTTCTGTCCCGCCGTCGGGAAGGGCATGGCAACGCGCGTGCGGGCGTCGATTTCGGTGCGAATGGTCTCGTCGGGGCGGCCTTCGCGGCGCACGCGCAGATTGACCTGACGTCCGGCCTGGCCGCTCTTACCGGTCTCGCGAACGGCGATCTCGATGTCGCGTGCTGGGCCGTTGACGATGCCGAACTTCGGCGCCGTGATGACCTCGATGCGGCGATCGAATTCGTCCGGGCGGCCGGTGATCAGCGCGTGCACGGGTGCGTTGAAGCCGAGGGCTGCGACAGATGCCGGAATGTCGTGCACCTGCCCGTCGGTGATCGTGATGACGCCGGCGAGGCGGTCGGGCGCGATCTCGGCGAGTGCCCGATTCAGATCCGTGAAGAGATGCGTGCCGGATGTGCGCTCGCCGGTCGGCCGCGAGGCTTCGATCCACTTCACTTCGAGGCCCGGAAGGCGTTTCAGCTTCTCGTCGAGATCGGCGCGGATGGCGGCCGTCTGTGCGGGCCGGCCGGCAATGGATTGGCTCGTGCTCTCGTCGACGAGAACGACGGCGATATTGGCGAGGCCCTCGCGCTCCTCCTGCCGGAATGATGGATTGGCGAGTGCAGCGACGAGCGCCGCGAGTGCGAGTGCGCGGAGTGCTGCGCCGCGCGTGCGCCGGAAGAAGAGGACGCCGATGAGCGCGAGCGCAACGAGCCCCGCAGCCACCAGCACGGGCAGCGGCACCATCGGGGCAATGTCGATCGACCAGGTCATCCGGACTCAAAACTCCGTCGTTACTGTCGCCGCGCGCGTCGCACGCTCACTGACCAAGACGCTCGATGAGCGCTGGGGCGTGCACCTGATCAGCTTTGTAGTTGCCGGTCAGTGCGTACATGGCGATGTTGATGCCGACTCGAATGGCCATCTCGCGCTGTTGCTCGCCGCCAGGAACGACGGGGAACATCGGCCGGTTCTGGCCGTCGAGTGCCCAGGCAGCGGCAAGATCGTTCGGCGTCACGAGAATACTGCTGACGCCGTCGGCGCGGCGCGCCTTGCGCGTACCATCGTCGGCGGATTCGGCACTGTCGGCCTCGACCCACATCTGCCCTCCGTCCCAGCGACCGGGAAAGGTACGCAGGATGTAGAAGGCCTTGGTGAGAACGTGCGTCTCTGGCACGGGCTCGAGGCGTGGAATGTCGAGACGGCCGAGCAGGCGCTGCAACGGCGTGCCGCTTTCGCGCCCCATGCCGATGCCGGTCGGAAGCCCCGAGCCGAAGTCGCGGGTGTCGAAGATGATCATCCCACCCTGCTTCATGTAGGTGTCGATCTTGGCGAGTGTTGCGTCATTCAGCGGGTTCGCGTTGGTGAGCACCGGCCAGTACAGGATCGGGGAGAAGGCAATCTCGTCTGTTGCGACGTTGACGCCGAAAGGCTCACCGGGCTCGACCGACGTGCGCGCGGCGAGATGGCGGCCGATACCGACGAGACCCGCGCGGCTCGCCTCGTCCGTCGCGCCATCGCCTGTCAGTACGTAGGCGAAGGATACCTTGCCGGTTGCCTGGATGGCGATTTGCAGATCGCGGCTCGACGGCATGGCGGCGCTCGGCGGGGCCTCGGGGCGGCGCTGGGCTTCAGCGTGATTGCCCGTGAGCGCGAGCGCGGCTGCGGTCGCGAGCAGCAGTATCGACGCTGTCGCTGTAGGACGCATCCCAGGGCGGCGTCTCAGTAGGCCCTGGAGCAGCAGTACCGCGATGATATCCGCGAAGATCAAAGCGAGAGCAGCCGAGAGCAGCCAGGGCTTGAGCGGCTCGGGATTTGTGCCCTCGTATGTGCGCTGCTCGACGTTGGCGGGCAGCGTCGGCAGCGGCCGCAGCTCGGTGCGCGGCGTGATGACATTGAGTGCGCGGGGACTTGCGGCCGGACCGTAGTAGCCGGGCGGATGGTCGAGGGACGGTGTTGCCGTATCGATATTGCGGGCCGGGATGGCCTGGGCGGTCGGTGTCGGCGGACGCAGTGTGCCAAAGCCGTCGAGAACCTGCGTCGGCGCCAGCACCTCAGCGGTTTCGGGCGTGGACGCGCTGCGTGCTGCCGGGGCGGTCATGGTCTCGGCGCCGCCGACGGCAATGCCGCCGCTGACGCCGAGCGTTGCAATGCGCCGCAGCATCTCGACGAACAGACCCGAGAGCGGCAGGTTCGACCAATCCGAGTTTGCCGTTATGTGGAAGAGCACGATCTGTCCTTCGCCCATGCGGCGGGCAGTGACGAGCGGCGTGCCGTCGGCGAGGCGCGCCCACACGCTCACTTCGTCGGTGAGATAGGCCGGATCGGCGAGGATCTGGCGGTTCACGGCGACATCCTTCGGGATCGTCAGGCCAGCGAACAGGCTCGAATCCTCGAAGGGCGCGAGCGGTTGCGGTGTCGACCAGGACAGAGCGCCGCCGAGCGTACGCCCCCCCATGCGCAGGCCCACCGGCAGCAGATCATCGCCGCCCTTTTCGAGGCGCGGGCCGGCGAAGCGCACGAGCACGCCACCCTTGTTCACCCATTCTTCGACGCGCGTGCCGAGGTCTCCGGCTATTGTGCCGATGTCAGCCATCACGAGCACGGATGAGCGCTGATCGAAGGCGCTGGTGACGGCGCCGGCAAGATTGACGTCCTTCTGGCGGACGAGTTCGGCGAACGGCGCGAGCGCGCGCTCGATGTAGTAGAGCGGTGCCAGCAGTGGCTGCGCCTGCTCACGGCTCTCGCCGGAGATGAGCGCTATGCGATGCCAGCGCGAGCGGCTGTCGAGGAGGTGCACGGCGCCGGCGCTACGCTCGCCGGCAAGCTCGACACGCGCGACCTGATTGCGCAACTCGAGCGGCAGGTCGAAGCGTGCCGTCACGCGGCGGCTGCC
>JAEYYJ010000057.1 GCA_023430845.1 Pseudomonadota bacterium | reverse complement strand
GATCAGGTGTTGAGCTAGACGGGCGCAGGTAACTCGCGCGCCAAGATGGTTGATTTGAGTCTCGTCGCTGCGGCTCGTTGGCAATCGTCGCGACCTCGCCGCGACGGCAGATCGGCGCTCCTCACGTCCGACCTTGTCGGATTGGCGAGCACCGCCGACGTGATCGCCGCGGTCCAGAGCCCGAACGTTTGAGGATTGCGCTCTGCAGGAGGGACCGCGAGGGCCGATCATCCCCTGTTAGCCGACATGAGACATTGGTCGACATAAGCCAGAAGCGGAAGTGCTCAACTAGTCCTGACTTCGGCCACCAATCTACGAGACATCCCAATAGCGGATGTCAAAGGCTTCTAACAAATACTGACGGTCTAGCGTCCACGTTTGTCTGCTTTCGCGTTGATATCAAGCATCTGCTCTGTGGCGGATTTTGCCACGGTGATCGTCGCGCTATTTGGATGGGCTCAGGATGTCTTCGTACTCCCGGCGCGAGGGACAGCCCCAGACCGTCACTCCCGGAAGGCCCGGCTCATCTGATCGGTGATGGGCTTGGCGAGGTAGGAAAGAGCAGTACGCGCTCCGGTTGACATGAACACCTCCACCGGCATCCCCGGTACGAGCCTCAGATCCTCGACCATTTTGCGGTCTTTTTCATCCATCTCGAGCCGGACGATGTAATACTGCTGCCCCGTCTTGGCATCGCTGGTAATGTCCGCAGCGACGTGGGTCACGCGACCGGATAGCTCAGGCGTCGTCTGCTGATTGAATGCGGATAGGCGCAGTTTGGCCGGTCGGCCGACTACAACCTGGTCAACGTCGGCAGGTGAAATGCGCGCTTGTATGGTCAGGTTATCATCACCCGGCACGATCAGCATGACCTGCTCGGCAGCCGTAATGACGCCGCCGATCGTGTGCACTGCGAGTTCGTGAACCACACCAGCTTGGGGCGCGCGAAGGTCGATCCGCTTGCTCTTGTCCAGTGCAGCGATCTGGCGCTCAGAGAGCTCGGCGATCCGCCCTTCCACCGAACGCAGCTCCCGCTGTGCCTGCGCCCGCACGTTCTCGTCGACGGCCGAGATCTGCACTTTGATCTCGCTGATCTGCCCCTTGGCCCGGGCAATTTGGGCAACGAGGCTGCCATGCTCGCCCGTAAGCCGCATCTCGTCGCGCTCCATGGCGTAGACGCGAGATACGGGTGTGAGCTGCTTCCCGTGCAGCATTCGGACTTGCTCGAGCTCTCGCTGTATCAACTCGATCTCGCCCGCCTTGGCGTTGCGCTGTAATGTGAGCCCGTTGATCTCCTCGCCGAGCTGCTCGATCCTGAGCCGCAGCTGTTGCTTCTGGTTCTCCCGCGTTCGCCGGCTCTCCTCGAATAAACGGATCTCGCCTGCCGCGACCGCGGCCGCTGTCTCACTCGTCAACTCGAATCCAACAGGCATAGTAAGGTTTTCACGGCCATCCCGCTCGGCCTCAAGCCGCGCCGAACGCGCTTTGAATTCCGTGAGCTGCGATTGGATGATGCCGATTTCGGCTTTGATCTGCGTATCGTCGAGCCGCACCAGCACGTCACCTGCCGCGACCATGTCCCCGTTTTTGACATTGATCGTTGCGACGATGCCGCCGTAGCTGTGCTGTACCTTCTTCACGTTGCGCTCGACAACGAATGTACCCAAGGCGATTACCGCCCCAGTCAGGTTTGCCGTCGCCGCCCAGCCGCCCACGCCGAGGACGAGGAAAAGCATTACCGACGTCGCGAACATCACGTGGCGGCGAACCGAAAATGTCGCCCGGCGCGTGCGCTTATCGGTTGCGCCAACACCTGTCTGCCCCACTTTCATGACCTCGTCCTCTTCAATACGCTGCGCGTGCGAAATTGCCTGATCTCTTAGCCGAGCCGCTAAGTCTCGAACTGCTCGGATCTCAGCGTGTACGTGCCGCGAAGCTCAAGTTCGAATTCTGCCTCCGCATCGTGATCGATGTTGCCTTCGATGATCGTCAGTGCCTGTTCATCAATCTGATCGTACTTGAAGCGGAGCTGGCCCGGACGAGTGAATTCTTCCTGCTGCCCGATCAGAACGAACTTCCTTATGTTCTGATCCTCGAAGTGATCTTCCACCGCATCTTCAAACTCGTCGCTGATGTCATCGAGATCGATGCGGTCACCGACTTCGAAGTCGAGGATCTTATCGCGACCACCCGGGCCTTTGCCGATGGATATCCAAGAGCGGAAGGTGAATATGTCGTTTCCCGCATTCCCGGTGAGCTCGTTGACCTCGTGATTGGCCACGATGACGTCGTCGCCACCGCCGCCAATCGCATTCTCGATGCCGGTAAGCGTATCTTGCCCCGTCGTTTCACCAGTGGCGGTGCCTTGATGGAGATCGATAGTCACCGCCTCTTGAACATCCGAAGCATCGTATGTGTCGGTGCCATCGCCGCCGTCGACCTGATCATTGCCATCGCCGGCGGCCGCCAGGATCACGTCGTCACCATCCTCGCCGAAGACACGATCGTCACCGGCTCCGCCGTCGAGGATATCCCCGCCCGCGCCGCCGAGCAGCACGTCCGCGCCGCTCCCGCCGAGCAGGTGGTCGTCGCCATCCTCGCCGAAGAGTGCATCGTCACCGGCCTCGGCGAGCAAGATGTCGTCACCTTCGCCGCCGAAGAGCCGATCGTTGCCCGCGCCACCCCAGATGACATCGTTGCCGGATCCGCCATGGATCACGTCATCGCCGACGTCCCCGAGGAGCGAGTCATTGCCTGCCCCGCCGTAGATCGCGTCGTTGCCTTCTCGCCCGATGATGCGATCGTCGCCGTCAAGACCGTCGATGATATCGCCCGTAGGGGTCCCCACGATCGTGTCGTTTTCCGGACTTCCGAGCACCGGCGCGGTCGCGATGGGCAGAAGATCCAGGTGCGCAACCTGCACAACGCTGCCCTCGCCATCGCTGACCTTGTAGCTGAACGTCACGCTTGTCGTGTCGCCGGTCGCCGGTGCAAAGGCATAAAGACCATCACCCCGGGCGACGAGCATTCCCGACGAGGCCGTCAGTCCTTGGATCTGCAGCGCATCGCCGTCTGGATCGGAGACATTGCGCAGAAGCTCAGCCGCTGCGATCAATGTCGACTGGTTCATCGGCAGGCTCGCCAGCACCGTGGCGCCGGTCACGATTGGCAGGCGATTGTTACGTGTCGGTGTCGGATCCTTGTCGCGGTCCGGAGGCTCATTGCGCGGCGCAGATCCACCACCGCCGAAGCCGGACCAGTCGGTATCGAAGCTCGATTCGAGTGGCGAAAGGTCAATGCGGTTGCCCTGAGCAGCGCCGTAGAGTTGCTCATTGTCGTTGTTGGCCGGCAACGGCAGCGCCGCGCTGCTCCGCTTGGCAATTGCGGCGGCCAGAGGCCCATCGTAAATGCGCACGGGGGTCGGCGGCGAGGAAAGTGACACATTGGGCAGCGAATCGCCTTCACCGTCGCTCGTCTTAGCGCCAGCCGCAGTCTCTTCCTCGTCCTTCTCTTCCGGCGTGGGCGCAATGGCCTCGCCATCCTTGACCGTACCGCCGGACGACGGCATCGCCGAGGCCTGCACGCTTCCTTGCGCATCGACGGGGGCACCGAAGATGAAGTTGCGCATCAGCATGAGGCCGCTCGCCAGGGCGAGACCGACCGCCGTATGCAAGCCGACACGGCTCTCCTCGCGCGCTTCGAGTTCATACTTACGCCGCGGCGTGCCGTCCTCGTGCAATTCTTGCTGGGGCTGGCTCATGGGAACCTCGCACGGTTAAGCTGCGGGACGGGGGACCGACTTCTCCGGTGCCGGCGACGCTGGAACGGCCTTCGTGTGCTGCGTCAGAATCTCGCTCTTCGGACCGAACGCCGCGAGCTTACCCCCCTGAACGACGCCAATCAGGTCGACGGCAGCTAGAGCACTCGGCCGATGCGCAATGATCACCACGATGCCGCCGCGCGCGCGCACGCCCATCACGGCATGCGTGAGCGCGGCCTCGCCTTCCGCGTCGAGGTTCGAGTTCGGCTCGTCGAGCACCACCATGAACGGGTCTTCGTAGAGAGCGCGCGCCAGGGCGATCCGCTGGCGCTGACCCGCCGACAGCGACAGCCCATTGGCGCCGAGCGGGCTCTCGTAACCCTGCGGCAGGCGCACGATCAACTCGTGCACGCCCGCCGCTTGCGCCGCCGCAAGAATCTTCTGTCCGTCCGCATTCGGATCCAAACGGCAGATGTTCTCGCCGACCGTTGCATCGAGCAGAGATACCTCCTGCGGCAAGTAGCCGATGTGCCGTCCGAGCGCGTCGGGATCCCACTGCCCGAGATCCGCCTCGTCGAGCCGCACATCGCCACGCAGCAGCGGCCACACGCCGACGAGGCCGCGTGCGAGCGTGGACTTGCCGCCGCCGCTCGGGCCGATGATGCCGACCGCCTGCCCTGCGTTGATCTCGAAATTGACGTCGCTGATGATCACCGCGCCCGTGTTCGGCGCCGCGACCGTGATCCGCTCCACCTTCAGACTGTTACGCGGCGCCGGCAATGCAACGAGCGGCGGCGCCGCGTCGATGGCCGTGAGCGTCTCCGTCAAGCGTGCATAACTGCGCCGTGCATTGACGACGTGCTTCCATTGGCTGATCGCGAGATCGATCGGCGCCAGCGCCCGCGCGGACGCGACCGACGCCGCGATGATGGCGCCGGCCGTCAGCCCACCCTGGATGGCCAGGTAGGCGCCGAGGCCAAGCACCGCCGACTGCAGGACCATGCGCAGGACACGTGAAATGCCGCTCAGCGTGCCCACAACATCACTCGTTTTCGACTGAAGCGCGAGGTGCTCCGCGTTGAGCTTCTCGAAGCGCTCGATCGCCCGTCCCGCAAAACCCATCGCCCGGATGGCATCGGCGTTGCGCGTGTGCGCCTCCGCCATGGCAGACCGCGCGACTGCCGCCTGCTGTGACGCCTTCGCCCGGTCACGAGTCAGGAACTCGGCGAGGATCGTCAATACCGTGAGGACGAGCGCGCCGCCTGCCGTAAGCATCCCGAGCCAAGGATGGAGATACCAGACGAAGATCAGATACAGCGGCATCCATGGCAAATCGAACAGCGCAATCGGACCCTGGCCGCCCATGAACTGGCGCAGCGTGTCTACATCCCGCCCGCGCTCCGATGCCTCCGCCGTCGAGAAGCCGAAGCGCGGCATGTCGATAGTCACTTTGTGGGCAAGCGGGGCGAGCTGCTCGTCGATCTTCGAACCGAGCCGCACGAGAATTTGCGACCGAGTAATGTCCAGCGCGCCCTGCAAGAGATAGAGACCGATGGCCAACGCCGACAGTGCCAACAGCGTCGGTATGCTGTGGCTGGTCAGCGCACGATCATAAATCTGCAGCATGTAAAGAGAACCGGTTAGCGCAAGCGCGCTGACGATCCCCGAGACAACAAAAAGGAAAATCATTAATGCCCTAAGGCCGCCGATCTCACTGAATGGCGTCCGTCGAGATGAAAATAGCCTTTTTCGACTCTTACGCATGATGAAATACCCTCGACCCACCTCGACAGGCCCCGATGCCTAATGCCCGGCATCGGGTCGTGTGCATCAGGCTGATTGGGCTAAAGCCCGCCCATCATGCCCTCTCTTCACGCGAAATCCGCAGCAGTCAGGTTCGTGCGCCCAGCCACACGGATGGCAAAATCTATGCCGCCATCGCCGTCGACCGTGCCCTCGATGATCGTATCGTTACCATCGATCCTGAGGTTCAACTGGCCTGCCATGTTGAACGTCGCGTTGGGGGTGAGATGCGCCGAGACATCCTGCGACAAGTTCAGACTTGCATAGAGTGGCCTGAGGTCGATCTGGTCGCCGGGCTGGAAATCCGCGATCGCGTCGCCGTTCGCGGCCGCCGCAGATCGGAACACGAACGTGTCGAGACCACTGCCACCTTCGAGAGCGTTTGCTGCAGTGCTCGCGTAGATGGTGTCGTTGCCGGCGCCGCCCTTCACGTTCTCGATACCCTGCAACGTGTCAGAGCCGCTCTGACTGCTTTGGGCAGTTCCGACACCGCTGGTCCCGAGATCCACGACCGCGGCCATCGTTAGTGCGGAGAGGTCGAGCGTATCAGAGCCGTCACCGCCGCTGATCACATCGTCGCCGTCGCCGACGGCTGCATGGATCGTATCGCCGCCGGCGCCGGCATTGATCACGTCGCGGCCTGCACCGGCAAAGATGAGGTCGGCGCCGTCTTCGCCCATGATCGTGTCGTCGCCGGAACCACCGAGGATCATGTCGCTTCCGGCACCGCCGATGAGCATGTCGTTGCCGTCGTCGCCGACCATGACGTCGTCGCCCGCACCGCCGAACAGGACGTCCTCTCCTACGCCACCAACGAGTTGATCGTTGCCGGCCTGACCCAACAGCGTGTCGCTGCCGTCGTGACCGATCAGCGTATCGTCGCCAGTTCCGCCGGTAGCGGCATCGTTGATGCCGGTGCCGATGAACACGACAAACTCTGACCCGCTTGCCGGGGGCGGTGTCGGTGGGTCACCGTTGTCGACCTCGTCTGGCGGCGGCGGCAGCTCCTCGTCCTCCTCCTCGTTGCCCGTGTCGATAGGATCCCCGCTGCCTTGCTCGTCTTCGTCTGTTTCTGGAGCACTTCCCACCTGCGGAAGGCCTCCACTGCTGAAGAACGTTACGGTATGCCCTTCACTCGTAAGAGTTACCGATCCATTCGGATTGTTGACCACGGTATAATCAGCAGCGGTTCTGCCATCGGGGAGTTCGATGACATCCTGCGGCCGCAAGGTGCCGATGATCGTATCGTTGCCTCCACGTGTCTTGAACACGATGCGATGCGCGGAAAGGAGGGACGTGACATTGACTGTGTCGTCGCCTTCCGAGCCCAAGATCGTGATGGTGTCGGGCCTGAGGCTCGTGGTTACGGAGAAATCTCCGTACATCTCGAACGTATCGCCACCGGCAGTGCCGTTGCCGCTTACACCAGCACCGTTGATCACGATCTCCTCGATCTCGAGCATCTGGGCGATGACCACTTCCTCGCCACCAGCGACCTGGCGGGTGACAAAGATCTCGGGTTCTTCGCCGGCGAGCGCAAAGCCGCGGGCCACGGCTTCCACTTCCGTGTAGATGCGGTAAGTCTCGGCCTCGGCGTTGCCGACGACCTGGAAGACGTCGCCTCCCGCACCCTCGCCGCCGCCGTTGATGAAGTCCTGCCCGTCGCCGACACGCCAGATGAAGACGTCGTCGTCGGCCTGGGGCGGAACCACGTCGTCATCGGCCGTGCCGATGTCGTAGCCGTTGAGCGTGTCGTTGCCCGCTCCGCCGACGATGACGTCGCCGAAGTTGCTGCCGATGATGGTGTCGTCGCCAGCGCTGCCGAAGATGATCGACGCCTCGGTGCCCGTGATGTCGCCTTCTCCGGTGACGATCGCCAGAGAGCTGGAGTCACCGAACTGCAGCCGCTCGATGCCGTTGAGCGTGTCGGTGCCGTCGGTGCCGACCATGTCGGTCACCGTTGCGAGACCAGCTCCGCCCACGCTGAAGGCATAGTTGCCCGCCGGGCCGGAGAAGACCGCGACGTCCGCAGTGCCGACGCCACCATTGAGCGTGTCGTTCCCCACGCCGCCGGCCAGCGTATCGTTGCCACCGGCGCCATTGAGGGTGTCGTTGCCGGTGCCGCCGGTGATCTGGTTGTCGAGCTCGTTGCCGGTCAGGGTGCGGTCGCCGCCGTCCTGGGCCACGAGATTTTCGACATTGGCGCCCAGCGTGTAGCTGCCGGCCGTCGGGGTCAGGACGACGGTGTCGATGCCGGCGTCGATGCCCTCGGTGACCTGGTCAGTGTTGGTGGCCGACGTGCCATCGACATAGTAGGTGTCGTCGCCGTCGCCGCCGGCCATCACGTCGCCGCTCGGGAGCGGGATAGGCGTTATCTCGAGGTTGTCGATGGTGAACGTTTCGTTGTTGAGGAGCCCCGTTCCATAGTTTCCGACGGCAACGAACCTGATCGCCGAATGTGCGGCCGTCAGGTTGGATGAGAAGGTTCCGGCATTACCGATTCCGAAGCCAAAGATTTCGAGGCCGGTAAGTGTGTCGAGAACGTCCCAGCTGGTTCCGTTGAAGGCTTCGACACGGACGCCTTCCTCGTCTTCCAGAAGGACATTGCTCCAGCCGAAGGTCAGTGTGGCTCCCGCAGTTCCCGCCAGGCTGAAGGAGCGCTGGATCGAGTCGTTGTTGTCGGTCCCCGCCCTGAACCGCAGGACGTTGCTCTCGTTGCGGATGTCCCCGCTGGTATCGCTGTTGCTGTTAACGGCGCCGTCGCCGCTCTCGGTCCAGTCGGTTGTGAAGTTGGCGGTTCCATTATTGCGGCTGTACGACGCTGTGCCGTTGAAGTTGTCGATCAAAGTGCCCGGCGTGACGCCCGTGCCGCCGCTGGCGCCGCCATCGAGGATGTCGTTGCCGGCGCCGCCTGTGAGATTGTCGTTGCCGGCACCGCCCTTGAGGATGTCGTTGCCGTCGTTCCCGTTGAGCGTGTCGTTGCCGTCGAAGCCGAGCACGAGGTCGGCCTCGGCGCCGCCGGCGAGGCCGGCATCGTCGCCGTTGGTGCCGGCCTCGATGTTGTAGCTGACGCCATCTATCTCGGCATATTCGACGGAAACGAGCGTATCCGTGCCCGCGCTGGCAGTGGTGACGATGACGTTGCCGCCGACCAACGTGAAGGCATGAGCCTCATGCGAGCCGGTCAGGAGGACGGTATCGTCCCCCGTTCCGCCATCGAGCAAGTTGTCGCCCGCGTTGCCGGTGAGGTCGTTGTCAAACTCGTTGCCGGTGGCAGCGAAGTTGCCGGTGCCGGTGAGGACGATGTTCTCGATCTCCTGCCCGGCAAGGCCCCCGACAGTGAGGTCGATGGTCATCGCGCCGGTGACGGTATCGTCGTCACCGTCTCCAGACGCCTCGGTTACGCTGTCGCCGGCATCGTCGAGGACATACGTGTCGCTTCCTTCGAGGCCGGACATGACGTCCGCGCCGGCGCCGCCGTCGATCACGTTGTCTTCTTCGTCACCGGTCAGGGTGTCGCCGAAGGCACTGCCGATGAGGTTCTCGATGTCGATGAGACGATCGAGACCGGCGGGGCCGACAACGTTGGTCGGGGACTGGATTACGCCATCGGTGTCCTGTTCCTCGAACTTTGCCCGGCCATGCTGGCCGGACAGCGAGACCGTCACAGCCGCCATGGCGCTGGCATAGCTCGCGGTGTCCCGGCCCTGGCCGCCATCGATACGGTCGTTGCCTTCGCCGCCCTCGAGCAGGTCGTCTCCCTGGTCGCCGTAGAGGTCGTCATTGCCCTCGCCGCCACGCAGGTCATCGTTGCCGAAGCCGCCACGCAGGATGTCGTTGCCGCTGCGACCGCTGAGCACATTGGCCAGGCTGTTGCCGGACAGGGTGTCGTTGCCGGAACCGGAGGTGATGTTTTCCACGCCGCGGACGAACGAGAAGCCGGTCGCGGCGCCCGAGAGCAGGTTGACCGATACGGCCTGGGTCGTGTCGTAGACCAGCGTGTCGGTCCCCTGGTCGAGGCGTAGCTCGGCCGCCTCGATGCTGGCTACGGAGGTGGCGCCGTTGA
>JAEYYJ010000439.1 GCA_023430845.1 Pseudomonadota bacterium | reverse complement strand
CCGTCGACGAGCGCGAGCTTCTTGACCGGCACGCGGCGGTTCAGAACGCTGGCGTGGTCCGAGTGCGTGAAGTGCTCGTGCTCGATGTTGCCGAAGTAGGGGAAGGCAACGTCGGCGTAGTCATCCTTGATATCGGCGAGGGAGAGCCGCAGTGTCGTAGAGCGGCCGCTCGCCTCCTTCTCCTCGATGTTCCATTTGCCGGTCTCGCCCCAGCGGAAGCCGATCGATCCGTTGGGAACGACGATGTTGCCGGACGCCTCGTCGAAGGCGACGGTTTTCCATTCTGGGTTGTTGGCTTCGCCGAGGCCCTGGGCGAAGTCGCTCGCGCGCAGGAAGCGGTCCGGCACCAGTTGCCCGTTCTGGCGCGCGAGGCGCACCAGCATGGGCATGTCGGAATACTGACGCACGTAATCGCGGAAGTACTTCGCCTGACGATCGACGTGGTACTCCTTGAGGATGACGTGGCCCATCGCCATGGCGAGCGCGGAGTCGGTACCCTGCTTAACCGACAGCCAGATGTCGCCGAATTTCGAGGCTTCGGAGTAGTCGGGACAGATGACGGCGCTCTTGGCGCCGCGGTAGCGCGCCTCGGTGTAGAAATGCGCATCCGGTGTGCGCGTCTGTGGGACATTGGAACCCCACAGGATGATGAAGCCCGCATTGTACCAGTCGGCGCTTTCGGGAACGTCGGTCTGCTCGCCCCAGGTCTGTGGCGATGCCGGCGGCAGATCGCAGTACCAGTCGTAGAAGGACATGCAGACGCCGCCGAGCAGCGAAAGGTAGCGGGAGCCGGCCGCGTACGAGACCATGGACATCGCGGGAATCGGCGAGAAGCCGATGACGCGGTCAGGCCCGTAGGTCTTGGCGGTGTAGGCGTTGGCGGCGCCGATGATCTCGGTGACTTCGTCCCACTTGGCGCGCACGAAGCCTCCATGGCCGCGCACCGAGATGTAGTCCTGCCGCTTCTCCGGATCCTCGACGATGCTCTTCCACGCCGCGACGGGAGACAGCGTCTTGCGCGCCGCGCGCCAGTGCCGGAGCAGGCGCGAACGGATGAGCGGGTATTTCACGCGGTTGCCTGAGTAGAGGTACCAGCTATAGCTGGCGCCGCGCGAGCAGCCGCGCGGCTCGTGGTTCGGCAGGTCGGGTCGCGTGCGCGGGTAGTCGGTCTGCTGGGTCTCCCAGGTGACGATCCCGCCCTTGACGTAGATTTTCCACGAGCAGGAGCCTGTGCAGTTGGCGCCGTGCGTCGAGCGCACGACCTTGTCGTGCTGCCAGCGGCGGCGATACCCGTCCTCCCAGCCGCGATCCTCGGTCGTCGTCACGCCGTGACCGTTCGAGAATGGTTCGGTGACCTTGCTGAAGTAGCTCAGGCGATCGAGAAACTGGCTCATTGTTGTTGGCCTCGATTGTGGATGAGGTTCATGTGACGGGTGTCAGGGCGGAGGTCGGCGCCTGGGGGCCGCCGCCGCGTTCGATGTCGAAGAGCAGGCCGCCGCGGCGCGTGTAGAACCACCAGGTGACGGCGATGCAGCTCATGTAGAAGACGAGGAAGCCATAGAGTGCCACCTCGGCGCCGCCGGTGAGGACGATCGAGCTGCCGAAGCTCTTCGGGATGAAGAAGGCACCGAAGGCAGCGATGGCCGAGGTGAAGCCGATGATGGCGGCGGATTCCTTGTCGGACTGCTTGACGCGGTCGATCGCACTGAGCTGCGGCTCGAGGCGCGCCACTTCCTTGCGCATGATCGCGGGGATCATCTGAAAGGTGGAGGCATTCCCAACGCCGGTCGCGGCGAATAGGAAGAGGAAGCTCGCGAAGAACACCGGGAAGGCGCTTGAGCTGCCCTTCATGCCGATGGCGTAAAGAATGCCGATGACGCCAAGGCACATCGCGATGAACACCCAGAATGTGATGCGCCCGCCACCGATGCGATCACTCGGCTTACCGGCGAGCGCGCGAGCGACGGCACCGACGAGCGGGCCGAGGAACGCGTATTGGAGCGCGTTGATCTCGGGGAACAGGATCTTCGAGAGCAGCGGGAAGGCGGCGGAGAAGCCGATGAAGGAGCCGAACGTGCCAGTGTACAGCCAGCACATGATCCAGTTGTGCGTTCGGCTGAATATGATCGACTGGTCGGCGAAGCTCGCCTTCATGCTCGCGATGTCATCCATGCCGAACCATGCAGCGAAGGCCGATGCGGCGATGAAGGGCACGAAGACGAAGCCCGCATTCTGCAGCCAGAGCGTGGTGGTGACGCCGCTCACAGTCCCTGTTTGCGGATCGCCGCCGAACCAGCCAAACACGCTGGCCGTGATCGCGAGCGGTACGACGAACTGGACGACGCTGACGCCGAGATTGCCGAGCCCTGCATTGATGGCGAGTGCAGTACCCTTCTCCGACTTCGGGAAGAAGAAGGAGATGTTGGCCATCGAAGAAGCGAAGTTGCCGCCGCCGAAGCCGCAGAGGAGCGCCAGAGCGAGGAAGATCCAGTATGGCGTATTCGGGCTCTGGACTGCGAGGCCGATGCCGACGGCAGGGATCATAAGCGACCACGTCGCGAGCGTGGTCCACAAACGACCTCCGAAGATCGCCGGCATGAAGCTGTAGAAGATGCGCAGCGTGGCGCCGGAGAGGCCGGGCAGTGCCGCGAGCCAGAAGAGTTGGTCGTTCGTGAAGTCGAAGCCGACGCTCGGCAGCTTGGCGACGACGACCGACCAAACCATCCACACGGCGAACGAAAGCAGCAGGCAGGACACCGAGATCCACAGATTGCGCCGCGCGATCGCCCGCCCGCGGCTCTGCCAGAAGTTCGGCTCCTCGGGACGCCAGTCCTGGATCGCACCCTTGGCCGCGAGCGCACCCTCCTGCGCGGGCCCATGGATGGGCTGCATTTCGGGGAACTCCGGGAGCCTGCGCGCGGGGACACCGGCTTCGGCGGCGGTCCGCTCCATCTCCCGAACGGCGAAGTGCATCCAGACCAGGGAGACGGCAACGATCAGGAAGAGCAGCCAGAAGCAGCTCTGCCATACACCGGTGAGATCGTTGAGGGCGCCGAAGGCGATCGGGAGCACGAAGCCGCCGAGACCGCCGACGAGGCCGACGACACCGCCCACGGCACCGACACGATCCGGATAGTAGACGGGAATATGCTTGTAGACGGCTGCCTTGCCGAGACTCATGAAGAAGCCGAGCACGAAGGCGGTGACGACGAAGCCGACGAGGCCCATGCGCGTCGAGAAGGTGACCGGACCGTGGATGCCCTCGATGACGTACTGCGTCGGAGGATAGGAGAGGATGAACGTGCACACGACCGAGACGAGGAATGTCCAGTACATGATGCGCCGCGCGCCGAACTTGTCGGAGAGATGGCCGCCGTAGGCGCGGAAGATGGAGGCAGGGATCGAGTACAGGGCGCCGATCGCGCCGGCCGTCTTGATGTCGAGGCCATAGACGCCGATGAGATAGCGCGGCAGCCACAGGGCGAGCGCGACGAAGGCGCCGAAGACGAAGAAGTAGTAGAGCGAGAAGCGCCAGACCTGGACGTTCTTCAAGGGGCCGAGCATGGCGGAGAGCGGCTCGGGCTTCTGTCCCGAGGCGCGGCGCTGGGCGAGGTCGGGATCGTCCTTGGTCATGACGTAGAAGGCGATGGCGACGAACGCGAGCGCGGCGGCCCACACGAGCGCGACGGTTCGCCAGCCGTAGGCGACCATGATGACGGGGGCCGCGAACTTGGTCACGGCGGCGCCGACGTTGCCGGCGCCGAAGATGCCGAGCGCCGTGCCCTGCTTTTCCTTGGGATACCACTTGGCGACGTAGGCGACGCCGACCGAGAAGGAACCGCCGGCGATGCCGACGCCGAGGGCGGCGAGCAGGAAGGTCGGATAGTCGTAGGCGAACGTCAGGAGCGCGGTCATGAGCGCCGCACTGAGCATGGTCAGCGTGTAGACGAGGCGTCCGCCGTACTGATCGGACCAGATACCGAGGATCAGACGGATCAGCGAGCCGGTGAGGATCGGCGTACCGACGAGCAGGCCGAACTGCGTATCACTGAGGCCAAGATCGGCTTTGATCTGGATGCCGATGATGGCGAAGATCGTCCAAACGGCGAAGCAAACAGTGAAGGCTAGCGTGGAGAGCCAAAGGGCTCGGACCTGATCGGATGCATCAATTGCTGAGCTCGGCATGCCCACCCTCTGTGCTGAAGCGCACTGACGAGGTGAACGGTGAGGCTGATGCCCGGAATGCCATTTGACCTCAGTCAACCAGCGGCGCGCTGCGCAAACTTGCAAGGGGAGCAGCGACACAGATCAAATAGAATGCCGATAGAAAGCATGTAATGATCTCAATCAGATCAATTTGATGCATGATCTAGATCAATTTACCGGCGGCTCGGCCGGCATAGGGTCGTGCCGCAGGGAGGACACCATATGCGCCCCGAGGAAATCGAGGAGATGCGGCGGCTTCCGCTATTCGATGGCGTAGATGCCGGCCATACCGAAGCGCTATTGCGCGGCTCGTTCCTGCAGCGCTTTCCGCCCTGCGTGGAACTCGCGCGCGAGGGCGATCCAGCGGACTTCCTGCATGTCGTCGTCGAGGGGCAGGTAGAGGTGTTCTCTGCCCACCGCGATCGCGAGACGACCGTCGCAGTTCTCGGTCCGGGCCACAGCTTCATCGTTGCTGCCGTCATTCTCGATCGTGTCTATCTCAAGTCCGCGCGATCGCTGACGACGGCGCGCGTCCTGCTCATTCCGGC
This sequence comes from Pseudomonadota bacterium, assembly GCA_023430845.1. Lineage (GTDB taxonomy): Bacteria > Pseudomonadota > Alphaproteobacteria > Rhizobiales > Hyphomicrobiaceae. The sequence goes on along the minus strand of JAEYYJ010000439.1, from coordinate 285 downwards.
TGCGCCCGTGCGCCGTGTCTTTGCAGCGGATGCCGCCTTCGCGCGCGCCCTCGCACAGGAACTCGCCTATGCCTATCGCGACATCGTCAAGGAACTGAAGAACCAGAAGCTCCGCACGGGTCTCGAGCGGTTGGCAAACTGGCTCCTCGCGCACGATGCCGAGATGGGATCCAAAGGGCAATTCACGCTGCCTTTCGAGAAGAAAGTTCTCGCTTCCCGACTCGGCGTGGCGCCGGAGGTCCTCTCCCGATCATTCGCCTCGCTTGCGCCATACAAGGTTTCAGT
>JAEYYJ010000265.1 GCA_023430845.1 Pseudomonadota bacterium | reverse complement strand
AAAGATCAGTCGAACACCCGATATCGGGCGCGACCCGGTCATGAGAGGATGAAACGATGACGCGCTGGCTCTCCCGGAAGTGCTTTGCGGCCGGCATCGCCGCACTTACCGTCTTCGGCGGCATGACACCGCTCGCGGCGGAGGAGTTTCGTCACGGCCTTTCCGTCTTCGGTGATCTCAAGTATCCGGCCGACTTCAAACATTTCGACTACGTCAATCCGGATGCACCGAAGGGCGGCCGCTTCTCGACGTACGGCGGTCCGCTCAATTCCTTCGACAGCTTCAATCCCTTTATTCTGAAGGGCGATGCCGCCTCGGGCCTCAGCATGCTCTTCGACACGCTCATGGAGCGCTCGGGTGACGAGCCCGATGCCATGTATGGTCTCGTTGCGAAGGAAGTCGCCGTTGCGAAGGACGGCAAGTCGGTGACATTCCGCCTGAGGCCCGAAGCGAAGTTCTCCGATGGCACTGCCATCACGGCCGAGGATGTTGCGTTCTCCTTCGACACGCTCAAGGCTAAGGGGCACCCGAGCTACCGCATCATGATGCGCGATGTGACGAAGGCGGAGGTGCTGGATCCGCACACCATCCGGTTCGTATTCACGGGGGAGCTCACGCGTGATCTGCCGTCGATCGTCGCAGGATTGCCGGTTCTCTCGAAGGCTTACTACACGAAGCACGAGTTCGATCAGACCACGCTTGAGGCGCCGCTCGGTTCGGGGCCTTATCTGATCGCCGATTTCCGGCCCGGCGCGCAGATCACCTACAAGCGCCGCGACGACTATTGGGCTAAGGATCTCCCCATCAATCGCGGTACGTGCAACTTCGACGAGATCCGTTTCGAATACTACCGCGATCGCACGGCGGCGCTCGAAGGCTTCAAGGCCGGCGTGTACGACTTCCGCGAGGAGTACACGGCGCGCGATTGGTCGACCGGTTATGAGGTTCCCGCCATGCGCGACGGGCGCATGAAAAAGATCGTGCTGCCCGATGCGAACCCGTCCGGTGCGCAAGGCTTCTTCTTCAACACGCGGCGCGCGAAGTTCGCCGATCCGCGCGTGCGTAAGGCGCTGGACTATGCCTTCGATTACGAGTTCACGAACAAGAATCTGTTCTACGGGCTCTATCAGCGCACAAACAGCTACTTCGAAAACTCCGACATGAAGGCCGAAGGGCTGCCTTCGCCGGCTGAACTCGCGCTGCTGGAGCCCTTCAAGGACAAGCTGCCGAAGGCGGTCTTCGAGGAGCCTTACAACTCGCCGGTCTCGGATGGCTCCGGCACGGACAGGAAACTTCTGCGCGAGGCGGCGCGTCTTCTCGATGAAGCCGGCTGCAAGATGAAGGACCGCGTGCGCGTGTGCCCGAACGGCGAAGTGCTCGAGATCGAGTTCCTGATCTACGAGGGCACATTCGAGCGCGTCATCGCACCGTACATCAAGAACCTGCAGGCGATTGGTGTCCCGGCCTCGATCCGTCGCGTAGACAGCGCGCAGTACCAGCGGCGGGTGAAAGCATTCGATTTCGACGTGGTGACCTCACGCTTCGTCATGCGGCTGACGCCCGGCAATGAGATGCGCAACTACTGGGCGAGCGAGAATGCCAATGTCGAGGGCAGCGTCAATCTCGCCGGCATCAAGGATCCTGTCGTCGATGCGCTGCTCGACAAGGTCGTGGAGGCCAAGAGCCGCGAAGAGCTGGTCGCGGCGACGCGCGCCATAGACCGTGTGCTGCGGGCCGGACACTATTGGGTGCCGCAGTGGTACAAGGCGTCGCACCATATTGCCTATTGGGACAAGTTCTCCGGTCCTGAGACGAAGCCGAAATACAGCCGCGGGGCGCCGGATACGTGGTGGTACGACGCGGAGAAAGCTGCGAAGGTAAAGCCGAACTGACGGCCCGGCCTCTGGCTTCAACTCAGGGAAGCGTGCGAACGGAATGGGCGCCTATCTTCTGAAGCGCATCCTGCTCATGATTCCGACCCTGTTCGGGATCATGCTGATCAGCTTCACGATCATCCAGTTTGCGCCTGGCGGCCCCGTCGAGCGCGTGATCGCGCAGCTCACGGGAACGGACGCGTCGGCGACCGCCCGGATCGGCGGCGGCGGCGGCGGCGGTGACGGGATGGGAGCCGGTGGGGCGAGCCAGCAGGGTGGCGGGGGTGCAGATGCGACCTCGTCGCGCTATCGCGGCGCGCAGGGGCTCGATCCCGAGTTCATCAAGCAGCTCGAGAAGCAGTTTGGCTTCGACAAGCCGGCGCACGAGCGCTTCTTCATCATGATGAAGAACTATCTCACGTTTGATTTCGGCAAGAGCTATTTCCGCGACATCAGCGTTCTTCACTTGATCAAGGAGAAGCTCCCCGTCTCGATATCGCTCGGCGTGTGGATGATGCTGCTGACCTACCTCATCTCGATCCCGCTCGGCATTCGCAAGGCCGTGAACGATGGTGAGCGCTTCGATACGTGGACCTCGGGGCTTCTGGTGATTGGCTATGCCATCCCGGGCTTCCTGATTGCCGTGCTGCTGCTGATACTTTTTGCCGGCGGGTCGTTCGTGCAGTGGTTCCCTTCGCGCGGCCTCACGTCCGACAACTGGGCTCAGCTCTCGCTCTGGGGCAAGGTCGTCGACTACTTCTGGCACCTGACACTGCCGCTCATCGCGCTGGCGCTCGGTGCCTTCACGACCATGGCATTCCTGACCAAGAATTCCTTTCTCGACGAGATCCGCAAGCAGTATGTCGTGACCGCGCGCGCCAAGGGCCTCGCCGAGCGGCAGGTGCTCTATGGTCACGTGTTCCGCAATGCCATGCTGCTGATCATCGCTGGCTTTCCTGGCGCCTTTATCGGCGCGTTCTTCAGCGGCGCGCTGCTCATCGAGACGATCTTCTCGCTCGATGGACTCGGTCTCCTCAGCTTCGAATCCATCATTAATCGCGACTATCCGGTGGTCTTTGCGACGCTCTTCATCTTCTCGTTGCTCGGGCTGGTCGTGAACCTCGTCTCGGATTTCGTCTATACGCTCGTCGATCCACGCATCGACTTCGAGTCGCGGGAGGTCTGACACGGTGGACGCGCGACGCGACGATACACTCGAGCGGAAGCCGGAAGTGCCGCCGGCCGTCGCACCGGAGATCGCGCCGCCGGTCGTGCCTTCTGCCGAGCCGCTCGTGCCGGATGCCGACGAGATGCCCGTTGGCACCAAACGCCGTCGCCACGGTATCTTCAGTCTGTCGCCGATCAACGAGCGGCGCTGGCGGAACTTCAAGGCCAACCGTCGTGGCTATTGGAGTCTCTGGATCTTTCTCAGCCTCTTCATCCTCAGCCTGTTCGCCGAGGTGATCGCCAACGATCGGCCGATCCTCGTGCGCTACAAAGGCGAGATTCTCGCTCCCTTCCTGGTCGACTATCCCGAAGAGAAGTTCGGCGGATTTCTCGCGGTAACCGACTACAAGGACCCGGTCATTCTCGACGAGATCCAGAGCCATGGCTGGATCCTCTGGCCGCCCATTCGCTACTCGTACAACTCGATCAATAAGGATTTCCCGCGCGTGAAGGGGCCCGAGGGGCGCTGCCTCGGTTATCCAGCGCCACCGCCCTGGGCATCGAGCGCGGAGCTCTGCGAGGCCGATGACGCGCAGATGGCGCGCTTTCTGGCCCTCGGTAATCGCAACTGGCTCGGCACGGACGACCAGGGCCGAGACGTCGTTGCGCGTGTCATCTACGGCTTCCGAATATCCGTGCTGTTTGGCTTGATCCTGACCATCCTCGCCGCCGCGATCGGCGTGACGGCCGGCGCCATACAAGGCTATTTCGGCGGACGAACCGATCTCGTCTTCCAGCGCATTCTGGAGGTGTGGTCGTCGATCCCTTCGCTCTACGTGCTGATCATCATATCGGCCATGCTGGTCCCTGGTTTCTGGACGCTGCTGTTCATCCTGCTGCTGTTTCACTGGGTGTATCTTGTTGGCGTCGTGCGCGCGGAGTTCCTGCGCGGGCGCAATTTCGAGTACATCACCGCGGCACGCGCGCTCGGGCTCTCGAACGCCAAGATCATGTTCAAGCACCTCCTGCCGAACGCGATGGTCGCGACACTGACGTTCCTGCCCTTCAAGCTTTCGGGCTCGATCACGGCGCTGACGGCGCTGGACTTCCTCGGGCTCGGATTGCCGCCGGGTTCGCCCTCGCTCGGCGAGCTTCTCTCGCAGGGCAAGGCCAACCTGCAGGCGCCGTGGCTGGGCCTCGCGGGGTTCTTCTCCATCGCGATCACGCTCTCGCTGCTGATCTTCGTTGGTGAAGCCGTCCGTGATGCGCTCGATCCGAGAAAGACCTTCCGATGAGCGCCTCCGTCCCCGAGACCCCGCGCGCGCCGTCGCAGACACTCATCAACGTGCGCAACCTGTCGGTCGAGTTCCGCTCGGGCGAAAACAGTCATCTGGCCGTCAGCGGCATCGATTTCTCGATCGGCAAAGGCGAGACGGTTGCGCTCGTCGGCGAGTCGGGCTCGGGAAAGAGCGTATCGGCTCTTTCCATCATGCGCCTGCTGCCCTATCCGGCCGCGCGCCACCCGACGGGCGAGATCTATTTCGAAGGCAAGGATCTGCTGAAGGTGCCGGGCGCCGTCATGCGCGATATTCGCGGCGGGCGCATTTCGATCATCTTTCAGGAGCCGATGACCTCGCTCAATCCGCTGCACACCATCGAGCAGCAGGTTGGCGAGATCCTGCGCCTGCACATGGGACTGAGCGAAGCCGAAGCGAAGTCGCGCACGCTCGATCTGCTGCGCAAGGTCGGCATCCGCGATGCCGAGAAGCGTCTCGGCGCCTATCCGCACCAGCTCTCGGGTGGTCAGCGTCAGCGCGTGATGATCGCCATGGCGCTCGCCAACGAGCCGGACCTGCTGATCGCCGATGAGCCGACCACGGCGCTCGATGTCACCATCCAGGCGCAGATCCTTGCGCTTCTGAAGGATCTGCAGCGTGAGCTCGGTATGGCCATGCTGCTCATCACGCACGACCTCGGGATCGTGCGGAAGATGGCGGACCGCGTCTATGTCATGAATGCCGGGGCCATCGTCGAACGCGGAACCGTCCGCGAAATCTTCGAGGCTCCCAAACACGCGTACACGCGCCACCTGCTGGCGGCCGAGCCCAAGGGGCAGCCGCCGGCTGGCAATCCGCAGGGGCTGGTTGTTGTCGAGGCGGACAATCTCAAGGTCTGGTTTCCCATCAAGCGCGGCCTCCTGCGGCGCACGGTCGATCACGTGCGGGCCGTGGACGGCGTGTCCTTCAAGCTCAGGGCGGGCGAGACGATCGGCGTCGTCGGCGAGTCGGGTTCCGGCAAGACGTCGCTGGGGCTTGCGATCCTCCGCCTGATCAGCTCGCAAGGCCCCATTGTGTACATGGGCAAGCGGATCGACGGCCTCAGCGCGAAACAGATGCGGCCTCTGCGTCATGAGATGCAGATCGTGTTCCAGGATCCCTATGGGTCGCTCTCGCCGCGCCTCTCCGTCAGCCAGATCGTCGAGGAGGGGCTCCTTATCCAGGATCCGGGCCTCACCTTCGCGCAGCGCCGGGAACGTGTCAGTCAGGCGCTCTCCGAGGTCGGGATCGACCCTTCGGCACAGGACCGCTACCCGCACGAATTCTCAGGCGGTCAGCGCCAGCGTATTGCCATCGCGCGCGCCATGGTGCTCGAGCCGCACTTCGTCATGCTCGACGAGCCGACAAGCGCGCTGGACATGAGCGTCCAGGCGCAGATCGTCGATCTCCTGCGCGATCTGCAGCGCAAACACGATCTCTCGTACCTGTTCATCAGCCACGACCTGCGCGTCGTCCGGGCACTGAGCAACTACGTCATTGTGCTGCGCAATGGGGTCGTCGTGGAGGAGGGGCCGACCTCTGCGATCTTCGAGCAGCCACGCGAAGCTTATACCCAGGCGTTGCTCTCAGCCGCCCTCAACCTCGAGGTCGCGAACGAGAGCGTCCTTGCAACTTGAGAGGCGTGCGTGCGACGCAGCTCGCGTTTTGATTGTGATCGACTGCATCTGATAGTTTGTGCTCGGCAATGCGTGATCGCTGGGCGCAAATATCTGAATTTTCAGAAAAAAGAAAAGCCGGGCACGAAGCCCGGCTGAAGTTTGGTTCGCATTGCCGAAGCAATGCGCGTGAAGGCGTCAAAGGGAGGGAACTGCCTTCAGCAGCTGTCCGTCACAGCTGAAGAGGTATATGTGGGCAGTTGCCGTCCAATTCAATCCGGTGGCGAAGCAGGCGACCCTGCGTAAATCGCATGTCTAGGAACGCACTCTGAAAGACTGTGTTCCTAGTATTTCCATTGTCGGCCTTTTGCCACCATGAAGTCCCGGAAAACCTGGACTTTCTTCGCCGTCTTCAGCTCTTCCGGATACACGAAGTAGACCGGCAGCTTCGGCAGTTCGAGATCTGCCAGAACGGGTACCAGGTCTGCTTCCTCCTGCGTGAGGTAGTCAGGAATCATGCCGATGCCGATGCCGGACCGGATCGCGTACTTCAGGGCCAGAATCGCGCTCGCGCGCATGACCGGGATTCGAGGCGCGCGCCCCTCGCGGCCGAGCGACTCGAGCATGTTGATGTGGGAGAGGTGGGGTGCCGGATTGCCGACGAAGGACACGATCCGATGGCGGTCGAGGTCGGCGACGTTCGCCGGGGTGCCGAACTTGCGAATGTACTGGCTGGACGCGTAGCAGTGCGTCTGCATCGTGAAGAGCGGCCGGCGAATGAGGTCGCCCTGTGAGGGCTCGCGCGCCCAGATGGCGACGTCGGCGACCCGCATGGAGAGGTCGACAGGCTCGTCATTGAGGATCAGCTCGACCCGGATGTCGGGATAGAGCTCGAGGAACTCGCGCAGGCGCTGGGTGATCCAGACCGAGCCGAGACCGACCGTCGCGGTGACACGGAGGTCGCCTGCCGGCTTCGTCGTTGAATCGGAGAGCAGCGACTCCGCGGTCTGCAGCTTGTTCATCACCTCGCTGGCGGTGCGGAACAGCATCTCGCCCTGCTCGGTGAGCACGAGGCCGCGTGCGTGGCGGTGAAAGAGCGAAACACCAAGCTCCTTCTCGAGCGCCGAGACCTGGCGGCTGACGGCGGATTGGCTCATCCGCAGGCTTTCGCCGGCATGAGTGAAGCTTCCAGCCTCGGCAGCCGAGTGGAAGATGCGCAACTTGTCCCAGTCCATATGCCCCGGCACGCGACGTTTCCTCTTCGTTTGTTACTGTGCGGCTTCCAGGTGCTCGCCCGCATGGGCAAGGAACCGTTCCGCCTCTAGTGCCGCCATGCAGCCCATGCCCGCGGCCGTCACCGCCTGGCGATAGATCTCGTCCTTGACGTCGCCGGCGGCGAATACGCCGGGGATGTCGGTGGCGGTCGAATCCGGTTTCGTGATCAGGTAGTTGCCCTTGGTCATCGGGAGCTGCCCGACGAAAAGCTCGGTCGCCGGCGCATGCCCGATGGCAATAAAGACGCCGTCGACGGGCCGGCTTTCGATGGCGCCGGTGCGCACATTGCGCAGGCGCACGCCGGTGACGCTCTTCACCGGATCGGTATCGCCGGTGATCTCCTCGAGGGTCGTATCCCAGAGCACCTCGATCTTAGGGTTCTTGAAGAGGCGGTCCTGCAGAATGCGCTCAGCACGGAAGCTGTCGCGCCGATGTACGACCGTGACCTTCTTCGCGAAGTTCGTAAGGAAGATCGCCTCCTCGACAGCGGTGTTGCCACCGCCGACGACGATCACTTCCTTGTCGCGATAGAAAAACCCGTCGCAGGTGGCGCAGGCGGAGACGCCATGGCCTTGGAATGCGGCCTCACTCGGCATCCCGATCCAGCGCGCCTGCGCGCCTGTGCAGATGATCAGCGCATCGCAGGTGTAGCTGTCGCCGGAATCGCACTCGAGCAGGAAGGGACGCTTGCCGAGCGACACCTTTATGACATGGTCCATGACCACTTCGGTGCCGACGTGCTCGGCCTGGGCGCGCATCTCCTCCATGAGCCAGGGGCCCTGGATGACCTTGGCAAAGCCCGGGTAGTTCTCGACGTCAGTCGTGATCGTGAGCTGGCCGCCCGGCTGATTACCCTGAATGATCAAGGGCTTGAGCATGGCGCGGGCGGCATAGACCGCGGCTGTGTAGCCGGCCGGGCCTGAGCCGAGAATGATCACTTTGGCGTGGCGGGGAGTTGTCATGGGGATCGCCTTCCGGACGCTTCCGTCTCGTCTTTCAGCTATGCGTTAAACGCATATGGCCCGAATTAGCAAGCCCTTCAAGTCCCGGCAAGACGCTTGCGAACGGGAATCCGGCTGACGTGGTCAAAATCTGCACATGTGCGGACATTTGGTCGCGTCTACAACCCGGCGTGCGGGCCGGTGGTCGAGGGATGCGGCGAGGGGAGGTGCCCGGACTATTGCCCCGCAGGCCGGTCGATGGACGTCCAGCGCAGGTCCAGGCCCTCGTTGAGCGGGCTGAACAACAGACCCGAGATTCCAGCCCGGAAGACACCGAAACGCACGGCCGTCCCGATCCACAGCTCCGCTGCATCGGCCTCGATCAGCGTCGCAGCGGCGGTGTAGTTGCGCCAGCGGGCAGCGTGGTCCGTGCTCCTGCGCGCCTCGGCGACGAGAGCCTCGACAGCCTCGTTGCAGTACCAGCTATAATTCGTCTTTCCGGCGGCCTTACAGCCGAAGCGCGCGCCGATCCAGGGGTCAGGATCGGGCGGCAGGCGCGTCTCGGCCATGAAAAGCACGTCGAACATCTGCTTTTCATCGTGTGATCGGGCGAAGATCGCTTCGGCTGGCTCCGCCACGATGCGGGATTTCACGCCGAGCTGGTCGAGGCCCTGCTTGAGCGTCGCGGCCGCCATTTCGGCGTGAACCTGCCCCGCGACGGCGCCGATGGTGATTTCGGGCAGAGGCTCCGGCACTTTGTCCAGATACTGACGCGCCAGCCCGAGATCGAAGCGATAGCCGCGAGCCGGGTTCGAGTCGCCCCAGATGAGATCGGGCAGAGGCGATCCATTGCGCACCATGGTGCCGCCCAGCAGGCCTTTGATCAGTCCTTCGTAGTCGAAGGCGTGCGACAAGGCGCGGCGGAAGTCGATATTGCTGGTCGGCGCGCGGCGGTTCTGCAGGACACCTCGCACGAGACGGAGTGTCGGCTGTTCGACGACCTGGAAGCCGGGCGTCGTGCGCAGCTGCGTGAGCTGGTCGATGGCGAGATGGCCGAGAATGCCGCCGAGATCGCCCTTCAGCAGCGAAGCTACGCGCTCGCCGGCATCTGCAACCGGATAGACTTCGAACTCGTCGATCGCGTTCGGGCCCCAATCGGGAATGAAATGCTCGGCGTTACGCGAGGCGATAAACGCACCTTCGCGATCGCGCCTGAAGGGCACATAGGAGCCAGAGCCGGCGCTATTGCGCTGCAGCCATTCCTGACCCCAGTCATTGTTCTTTTCATTGGCGGCAACGAGCGCGCGATTGACCACGGCGAGCTCCG
>JAEYYJ010000081.1 GCA_023430845.1 Pseudomonadota bacterium | reverse complement strand
ATCTCATCCGCATCGTGCAGGAGACGAAGCCCGACGAGATCTACAATCTTGCGGCCCAAAGTCACGTCCAGGTGAGTTTCGAGACGGCAGAATACACGGCCAATGCCGACGGCATGGGCACACTGCGTCTGCTCGAGGCGATCCGAATCCTGGAACTGACGAATAAGGTACGCTTCTATCAAGCATCGACCTCGGAGCTTTACGGGAAGGTGCAGGCGGTGCCGCAAAGCGAGGCCACGCCTTTCTATCCGCGCAGTCCGTACGCCGCTGCCAAGCTCTATGCCTACTGGATCACCGTCAACTATCGCGAGGCATACGGCATCCATGCCTCGAACGGCATCCTCTTCAATCACGAAAGCCCGATCCGCGGCGAGACGTTCGTGACGCGCAAGATCACGCGCGCAGTCGCAGCGATCGTCATGGGACTGCAGAAGAAGCTTTATCTCGGAAATCTCGATGCCAAGCGCGATTGGGGCCATGCGCGGGACTTTGTCGAAGGCATGTGGCGCATCCTGCAGCAGGATGAGCCAAGCGACTACGTGCTCGCGACTGGTGAGCTGCATTCCGTGCGCGAATTCGTCGAGTTAGCCTTCGAGATGGTCGGGCGACGCATCGTTTGGCGCGGCAAGGGCGTCGATGAAAAAGGCGTCGATGCCACGAACGGCGACGAGCTTGTTGCGATCGACCCTAAGTACTTCCGTCCGACGGAGGTCGATCTCCTGCTCGGCGACCCGACCAAGGCCCGCGAAAAGCTCGGCTGGAGTCACACGGTACCGTTCCGCGAAATGGTCGCGGAGATGGTGCGCGAGGATCTGAAGCTCATCGCTCGCGATCAAGATCGCAAGGACATCCATGGCTAGCAGCGGCATGTTCGACCTCACCGGCAGGCGGGTATGGGTCGCCGGACACAGGGGTATGGTCGGGGCGGCGCTGACACGCAGGCTCGCGTCGGAGGGCTGCGCACTCGTCGAAGTGGGGCGCAGCGAGGTCGATCTGCGAGAGCAGGCGGCGGTGCGCGCGTGGATGTCCCGGGAGCGGCCTGATGCGGTGTTCGTCGCCGCAGCGACGGTCGGCGGGATCCACGCCAATGCGACGCGGCCGGCCGAATTCCTCTACGATAATCTCATGATCGAGGCGAACATCATCCACGCCGCACATGAGGTCGGTGTCGACAAGCTGCTGTTTCTCGGTTCGTCGTGCATCTATCCGAAGCTGGCCGATCAGCCGATCGCTGAGACCGCACTGCTGACTGGTCCGCTCGAGCCGACGAACGAGTGGTACGCAATTGCCAAGATTGCGGGCATCAAGCTCGCTCAGGCTTACAGGCGCCAGCACGGCCGACATTTCATCTCGGCGATGCCGACCAATCTCTACGGCCCGAATGACAACTTCGACCTGACATCGAGCCACGTTCTGCCGGCCCTTGTGCGCAAGATGCACGAGGCCAAGATCGCGCGGGCGGAGAGTGTTACGCTGTGGGGCACCGGAAAGCCGCGGCGCGAATTTCTTCACGTCGACGATCTCGCTGATGCACTGGTGCATCTGATGAAGATTTATGACGAAGAAGAGCACGTCAATGTTGGCGTCGGCGAGGATGTCTCGATTACCGAGTTGGCGACGATCTGCGCCCGTGTCGTCGGCTATGAGGGGCGCTTCGTCTACGACACGTCGAAGCCCGACGGCACGCCGCGCAAGCTGCTCGATGTTTCGCGGCTGGCCGCACTCGGATGGCGCGCATCCATCCCGCTCGAGGCCGGCATCGCAGCGACCTATCGCTGGTTCCTGGAGAACGACGGCGCACGCGGACGGTGATCCAGTCGACGCTGCGGATGCGTCTCTACTTCATCAATCGCTACTTCTACCCCGATCATTCGGCGACGAGCCAAATGCTGTCGGATCTGGTGTTCGCGCTCGCAGAGCGTGACCACCAGATCACGGTGATAACCTCCCGCCTCAGTTATGATGATCAGACTGGGCGACTTCCGCAGCGGGAGACGGTGCGCGGCGTCGATGTCGTGCGGCTCGCGACGACCGGATTCGGACGCGCCGGTCTTGTCGGTCGCGCCGCGGACTATGTGACGTTCGGGCTCGCGGCCGGGTGGCTGCTGCTGTGGCGACTCCGGCGCGGCGACGTCGTCGTCACGAAGACCGATCCGCCGCTCCTTTCACTCGTCACGACACCGATCGCGCGGCTTCGAGGCGCGCGCGCGGTCAACTGGCTTCAGGATGTCTTTCCCGAGGTGGCGACGGCGCTCGGTATGGCGAGAGGTCGACTGTCCGGAGCAGCACTTGCGATCCTCCACCGATTGCGCAATCGCGCACTGCGCAAGGCATCGCTGAACATAGCGATCGGCGATCGCATGGCCATGGAGGTGTGTCGCCTGGGCGTCGCACCCGGCAAGGTTCGCGTCATTCCGAACTGGTCCGACGGGCGCGCGATCTGCCCCATTCCCGCCCAGCACAACCACTTGCGGACCAAATGGGGACTTCGGGACAAGTTCGTCGTCGGCTACTCCGGTAATCTCGGTCGCGCGCACGATGTCTCGACAATTCTCGACGCCATCGGGATGAACGCGAGAGAGGGGCTGGTCAGTCCGGTCGCGTCGTCGTCGACGACTGACGTGATCTGCGCTTCCGTCGCAAGCGATGCGCGGGTGAGCTGGCTCTTCGTCGGCGGAGGCGCGCAGCTTCAAAAGCTGAAAGCGGAAACCGATCGGCACAGCGACCGCGACGTCATGTTTCAGCCCTACCAGCTGCGGGAGGCGCTGTCTGAGAGTCTTTCAGTGCCCGACGTGCATCTTATTACGTTGAGGCCTGCGCTCGAAGGCGTGATCGTGCCCAGCAAATACTATGGCATCGCGGCCGCGGGTCGCCCGGCGATCTTCATCGGAGATCCGGATGGGGAGATCGCGCGCATTCTGAAAGAGAGCGATACAGGTATAGTCGTCGCCGAAGGCGATGCCCCCACGCTGATACGTGCTGTCCGTGAGCTCGCCTCCAATCCGGAGCGATGTGGGGCGATGGGACGGCGAGCCCGAGGGCTGTTCGAGGCGAAGTATGATATCGCCTTCGCCGTCGAGGCCTGGGAGGAAGCGATCTCCTCCCCTATGCTCCGATAATCCCTCCTATCTTGTAGTTCGCCGCGTCGGTCCCAGCTGTCCCGCCGGTCGATTTCCTCATCCTTCGATAACCCCTCCTGACGCCATGCTGTCAGTGACGGTCATTAGATTGCCCCAGGGCTGTGGCCGCGTTGTCGAGCGGTAACACCTGGGAGGAACGGGCGTGCGCAGAAGATGCATGATGCGCATTGGAAGTCCCGCCTTTGCTCTGATGCTGCTTGCAGGGCATGGGGCGATTGCGGAGACTTATGCATGGCGGTCTGCGGTTACGCCTCCAGCCGACAGGTTAGATCGGCGCTTTCCGCCGCCCGACGGCTTCGTCCGCGTCGTGGTGCCCGAGGGCGGCAGCTTTGCGGCTTGGTTGCGCGGACTGCCGCTCAAGCCCGAGGAGACGGCGGTTCTCCTCCATACTGGCCTGCCCAAGTGGCGCCAGGACGTACACGCCGCCGTCATCGACATCGACACGGGTCCGCGCGACCTCCAGCAATGCGCCGACGCAGTCATGCGACTGAGGGCCGAGTGGCAATTCGCGCGCGGCGATGTGCGGCGCATTGCTTTCAATGATACGGGTGGCGGCAAGCCCATGGCGTTCAGCCGCTGGGCATTGGGTAAGCGCCCACGCGCGCAGGGGCGCGCGCTTGTTTGGACCAAGCGTGCGCCGGCGGATGCAGGATATGCCTCGTTCCGCCGCTACATGGATGCCGTCTTCACGTGGGCCGGCACGCACTCGCTCGAGCGCGAACTGCTGCCCGTGCGCGATGGCCGCGTCGAGATCGGTGATGTGATCATCAAGGGCGGCTTTCCCGGTCATGCGGTGCTGATCGCGGATGTCGCTGAGCACGCCGTGACTGGCGAGCGCCGCTTTCTGCTCATTCAGAGCTTCATGCCGGCGCAGGACATGCATGTCCTCAAAGGGCGCGATACGCCGGACGGTTCAGCTTGGTATCGCCTCGATCCAGGGCAGCCGTTCGTCACCCCTGAGTGGATCTTCCCGCCTGG
>JAEYYJ010000443.1 GCA_023430845.1 Pseudomonadota bacterium | reverse complement strand
TGGAGTGGCCGCGATAGCGGTAGGTGAGCATTTCGAGAATGCAGGGGCCTTCGCCGGCGCGGGCACGCTTCACCGCGCGCTCTCCGGCGGCGCGGACCGCGCGCACGTCCATGCCGTCGACCTGCTCCCCGGGAATGTCGAACGACGCGCCGCGGAGAGAGAAGTTCGTGGTCGCTGCTGCGCGCTCGATCGCAGTTCCCATGGCATAGCGGTTGTTCTCGATGATGAAGATCACCGGGAGCGACCAGAGCTTCGCCATGTTGAAGGTTTCGTAGACCTGACCTTGGTTGGCCGCGCCATCGCCAAAATAGGTCAGGCAGACGTTGTCGTTGCCGCGATATTTGTTCGCGAAGGCAAGCCCTGCGCCGAGCGGTACGTTAGCGCCGACGATGCCGTGTCCGCCGTAGAAATTCTTCTCCTTCGAGAACATGTGCATGGAGCCGCCCTTGCCGCGGGAGTAGCCCCCTTGGCGGCCGGTCAGCTCGGCCATGACACCCTTCGCGTCCATACCGGTCGCCAGCATGTGGCCGTGGTCGCGGTAGGTCGTGATGACCTGATCGCCCGGCTTGATCGCCATCTGCATGCCGACGACGACCGCCTCCTGCCCGATGTAGAGGTGGCAGAAGCCGCCGATGAAGCCCATGCCGTAGAGCTGGCCGGCCTTTTCCTCGAAACGGCGGATCAGAAGCATCTCGCGGTAGGCGGTCAGCTCCTCATCGCGGGTGAACTGCACGGGTGTACCGGCACCCGGGATCTGGCCGTTCGCAGTATGGCTCGTGGCGGCCATGCAACCTCCTGCTCATCATCCGTCTCTGCGCAGATTGGCGATTTGCGCACTCACCAAGACTACTAGCCGACAGGGGCGAAGCTGGCCAGTACGTTGACTACGTTCGGTCAATGGATTGGCCGTTCGGAAGGACGGTCATTGTGCGCTGCCACAAGCGCGGGTTTTGTTGCGCCGACCTGTCGAGATACTCGACCACGGCGGTCAGGAAGGTCTATGAGGGGGGACAAGCGGACGCGGTTCGTGCGGTCGCGCATCAACCATGTCCCCCGAATGGGCGGCAGAGAGCCCAGAAGCGAATGCCGACCGGCAACATTGTGCCATCCACGCAGCAGGCCAGGTCACCGGGACGCACTCTCGGCCGACTGAGGGCTTGGCGTGCGCGCCGTCACATTTCGCCGGGGTGGACGATCGCGGTCGCGCTCATCGTGGCGCTGGTCGCGCTGCCCGTCGCCGCCATCGTCGTGATGGCTCTCTCGTCGGGTTTCGAGACGTGGCCGCATCTCATCCGCACGATCCTGCCGAATGCGCTCTCGACCACGCTGATCGTGATGGCGGGCGTGGCGGCGATCACCCTCGTCGTGGGGGCAGGCACGGCCTGGATCGTCACGATGTATCGATTTCCGGGGCGGGGCCTGCTCGACCGGCTGCTGGTGATCCCGCTCGCGGTGCCGACCTATATCGTCGCCTACTGCTACGTCGATCTGCTGGGCTATGCCGGGCCGGTGCAGGGGTGGCTGCGCGCGTTCTTCGAGTGGCGCACGCCACGCGATTACTGGTTTCCCGATGTCCGCTCGACCATGGGCGCGATCTTTCTGCTGTCGAGCGTGCTCTACCCCTATGTGTATCTCGCCGCGCGCGCGAGCTTCGTGCAGCAGTCCATCTGCGTCCTGGAGGTCGCCCGCACGCTCGGGCGGACGCCGTGGGGCGCATTTATCGGTGTGGCGCTGCCGCTCGCGCGCCCGGCACTGGCCGCGGGTGTCGCGCTCGTGCTCATGGAATGCCTGAACGATCTCGGCGCCGTGCAGCACCTGGGTGTCGAGACGCTTTCAGCCGCGCTCTATGCAACCTGGCTGCAGCGATCGAGCCTCGGCGGGGCAGCGCAGATCGCGCTTGCGGCTCTGGCCGTCGTCCTCATCCTGTTCGCCATCGAGCGCCACGCACGCGGACGCCGGCAGTTCCACCATACGACGGGACGCTATCGCTCGATCCCGTTCTCCGAGCTTTCGGGCGTGTGGGCCGCCGGAGCTATCGTCGTTTGCCTGCTGCCATTCATTGCAGGGTTCGTGCTGCCGTGCCTCGTGCTCGCCTACAACGCCTTCCACTTCACGGATGAAGCGGGATGGGCGGCGCTCTCGAAGGCGGCATGGAACAGCGTGCTGCTCGCCGTGCTCGCGGCAATGGCAGCGGTGGTGTTTGCACTGGTCCTCGCCTACGCGCGCCGCATTGTCGGCGGGCCGTTCATCCGGCTCGGGGTGCGTCTCGCGGGCGTCGGCTATGCCCTGCCGGGGACGGTGCTGGCGCTGGGGCTGCTCATTCCGCTCGCGGCCTTCGACAACCGGATCGACGCCCTGTCGCGCGCCTTGTTGGGGCTTCCGTTGGGGCTGCTGATCACGGGAACGTTGACAGCGCTCGTGCTGGCATTCGCGATCCGCTTTCTGGCCGTGTCGCTCGGGGCCATCGAAGCCGGCATGGAGCGCGTTTCGCCGAATCTCGATGCTGCGGCCCGCACGCTCGGATCGCCGCCGCTCTTGACCATGGTGCGCGTGCACTTGCCGCTACTGCTGCCGGCCTTGGGAAGTGCGGGCCTACTCGTGTTCGTCGATGCCATGAAGGAATTGCCGACGGCTCTGCTCTTGCGGCCCTTCAATTTCGAGACGCTGGCGACGCACGTCTATGCCCTCGCGTCGCTGGAGCTGTTCGAGAGTGCTGGCGCGGGTTCGCTGGCGATCGTGCTCGTGGGACTGCTGCCTGTGCTGGCGCTGCATCAGGCGATCGCTGCAGGGAGATCGGGGCAGGGAAGTCCGCGTAGGACGACGGCGAGCGCGTCACCGAATACAGCGGCTTCTTCTTAGAAGGACGGCCTACCGGCCGGCACGCGGTCGCGTGCTCATGAAGAGGTGTTTCGCGATGATCTCGTGGTGCCGCGGTGGGTGTGCGGAGAGCGCTTCAACAAGCTCCAAAGTCATAAAAAGAAGGGGGTTCGGGGTCTCCCCGATTGGGGCCAGGGGCGAAAGCCCCGTCGCGCCGAAGGCGCGAATGAGCAACGTCCACCTTGACGGATGCTGCCGCCCCTCACCCTAACCCTCTCCCCGTGAAGGACGGGGAGAGGGGATCTCAGGTGATCAAAACCGGCGCAACAACCGCTCGATATAGTCGAGCTCGAGTAGCGGCCGCTGCTGGTCGCCGAGACGGCGGCGCAGCTCTTCGAGGATTTCGCGCGCGCGTTGGACGTCGATCTCGTCGGGCACTCGTACCGATGTGCCCAGATCGGGGCCTTCAGTGCGCTGCGGACGGCCCATCGGATCGAGCGGCACGTCGGCCGACCGGCCGAGCTGACCCGGCATCTGCTGCAGCATCTGCTGCGCCATCTGCTGGGCACCTTGACGGAGCTGTTCGAGGGCCTGCTGCTCGGCGCGGGCGGCACCGTCCAGATTGCCTTCACGAAGCGCCTGCTCGGCTTCCTCCATCGAGCGCTGAGCACCACCGAGTTGCGATGGCGGCTGCATTCCGAACTGCTGCAAGCCCTGGCCGAGCTGGCCGAGGCGATTGCGCAGCTCACCCTGGCGCCGGCTCAGCTCGCCGTGGCCCTGACCCTGCTGGCCCTGGCCTTGTTGAC
>JAEYYJ010000410.1 GCA_023430845.1 Pseudomonadota bacterium | reverse complement strand
GCCGCGGCAGTCGCCAGCGGGTGCGACGTCGCGCACATGGCGCGCGTGGCATAGACCGGCGAGCGGCCGGGAAGGGCGAAGTTGCGCATCGAGAACTCCTGTCGGGGCATGTAGGCGCGCAAGGGCGCTGTGGGATGTGAACCGGCGCGGGCGCGCTTGGTATTATGTCTACCAAGCGATGCGCCGGCCGCCAACCGCATGGGCGGCCTCTTTGTCATGCAAAATCGGCCGGATCTCCGTGCGAGATCCGGCCGATGCAACTTGGTATTCGGTGGGAGGTCGGCGGGAGCCTCCGGGATCAGACCCCGGTGCACTTCGGCGGCAGCTCCTTGGCGCGGCGCCAGACGAACGTTTCGCTCAGGAACTTCACGCCCATGTAGCCCTTGACCTGAAGCGTCTCGGGGCTGCGCAGCTGAAGCTCGAGATCGAAGGATGAGCCCTGCTCGGGATCGTAGATCCACCCCTTGTCCCACGAGCCATTGGGCTGCGGCTTGACGTCGCCGATGATCTGCAGGCCGCAGATGGGCTGGCTACGGCGGGCTGCGTTCTTGTTGAGGCTGTCGCGGATCGGTTGACCCTTGGGGTCATTCGGCTCTTTCATCCAGACAATGCGCCCGCAGAGGTTCGCAGCCTCCGGCGTGCCGGGGGCGGCATCTGGAACGCAGGGCATGATCTCGACGGCGCCGCGGCCGGTGTGGTCGATCCAGACACCATGGGGCGTGGGCGGGGGCGCAGCGGGAACAGCGGCCTGGGCGCCCTTGCGCGCGGGCTGCTGTTGAGCCTGAGCGGCGGACACAATGAGCGCCGCGAGCAGAAGCGCGAGTGTCATCGCGCTGATCATTATCAAGGATACGGTGGCCGCCGGGTTGCGGCCCACGCGCGCTTTCGCGTTGGATTTCGTGGCCATGGCATCATCCTGATCTGAGCTGCCGGAGCAGGGTCAAGGCTACGTGTTGTGGCTGGTAAATTCTCCAAGTGTGGCAGCGGCAAGGCGACACAGGCTCACTTGGCCGCCTTGATTTTGCCGCACCGGAGAGGGTATTCGGCGGCGTCAGCGGGCCGAACGCGATTTTTCTGGCCGGCGGACGGCAGGATCCAGCGGCGGTTTACTACGATTGCCGCAGGTGGCACCGGTTGGCCACCTTCCCTATATAACGGGCTCATCGAGGGCCTCCGGCACACTTCCGGGCCCCTTCCAGAATGGATGATCGGGGAGCCGAGCCCTTCTCGGGGTGGCTCACGCGGGCCGGTACCGAGGCTCGTGGGCTGAGTGGGCATTCAGGTTTTTGTAGCGTCAGGCAAGGACGGTTTGGCATTCCCATGGTTTTGACGCTTGCGTTCCGCAATCTCGTGCATGACCGCGTCCGATTGGCGGTCACCCTGATCGGCATTCTGTTCGCGATCGTGCTGGTCGCGGTTCAGCTCGGGCTCTACCAGGGCGCCCGCAAGATGATCATCTCGATGATCGACAACGCCCAAGGCGAGATCTGGATCACGTCGTTTGGCGCGAAAAGTTTCGAGGAAGCGGGACAGCTCTCGGGGCGCGAGCGTCATGCCGTGCTTGCTGTCCCGGGCGTGAAAACCGTGACTCCGCTCGTCGCCGCCTTCACGGAATGGCGCAAGCCCGCCGGTGGCTCGGCCCTGATCGTGCTCGTCGGCACCGATCCTGCCGACGGCGGCCTCGAGCCCTGGGGCCTCGTGCAAGGCACGCCAGGATCGTTGACCGAGCCGCACGCCGTCGCCGTCGACAAGACGTACATGGACAATCTCGGTGTCACGCGCGTTTCGGACATCGCACAGGTCGAGCAGACCCGCGTCAAGGTCGCGGCGCTGACCGACGGCATCCGCTCCTTCACCATGGCGCCCTATGTGTTCACGTCCATCAGCCGGGCGCGCACCATGCTCGGTCTCGAGCCGGGCCAGGCGACATTCTTCCTCGTCAAGCTGGACGATCCTGCAACCACCGAAGCCGTGCGTAACGAGATCAAGGCGCGTCTCGCCAATGTCGACGTGCTGACGCAAGCGGAATTCCGAGACCGCAGTCTCGACCACTGGCTGTTCGGCACGGGCGCCGGTGTGGCCCTGATCGGCGGCGCCATTCTCGGCATCCTAGTCGGTACGGTGATCGTTGCGCAGACGCTCTATTCGAGCACGAAGGATCACCTGCGGGAATTCGCGACACTGCGCGCGCTCGGGTCGTCGGCGGGATACATCCACCGCGTCATTCTCATGCAGGCGGCGCTATCCGCCATCCTCGGCTATATCCTCGGCATGACGATCGCGATGATCGTCGTGCATTTCAGCGAGCAGACGGCGCTGCCGATCCTGATGACACCGGAGCTGGCTATCGGCCTGTTCCTGCTGACGCTCGCGATGTGCGCGATCTCGGCGGTCTCGGCGATCGTGAAAGTGACCAAGCTCGATCCGGCCATGGTGTTCGCACGATGAGCAGTGCCCCCGTTCTCGAAGCCACCGACATCATCAAGGAGCTCGGCCAGGGTGCCGGCCTCGTGCGTGCGCTCAAGGGCGTCAGCGTTTCCCTCAATCCCGGCGAGCTGACACTGCTCATGGGCCCCTCGGGTTCGGGCAAGACGACGCTTCTGTCGATCCTCGGCTGCATTCTCGGCCCGACCGCGGGCAGCATACGCGTTGCCGGCACGCCGACAGCCAATCTCGGCCCGGAAGCTCTGGCCGAAGTCCGCCGCCGGCACATCGGCTTCGTGTTCCAGTCCTACAATCTGTTCCCGACGCTCAATGCGGAAGAGAACGTCCGCCTCGCACTCGACGTGCGCGGGCGCCGGGGCCGCCTCGCCGCCGACCAGGCACGCGAAGCGCTCACAAAGGT
>JAEYYJ010000405.1 GCA_023430845.1 Pseudomonadota bacterium | reverse complement strand
GGCCGGTTCGCGGCGCGGCGATCGATGTCGCGCGACACGAGGCGCTCGACTTCATCGCTCGTCTCGCGCACGAGCGCGCGGTAGCTGGCGATCGACCGGCTGAGCTGGTTGTAGAGGATCACGGCGGGAATAGCGGCAACGAGACCGATGCCTGTCGCGAGCAGGGCTTCCGCGATGCCCGGCGCGACGACGGCAAGGCTCGTCGTCTGCGACTTCGAGATGCCGATAAAGCTGTTCATGATGCCCCAGACCGTGCCGAAGAGGCCGATGAAGGGCGAAGTGGCGCCGACAGTGGCGAGAAAGCTCATGCCGCGCCGCATGCGCCGTGTCAGCGCCGCATCGAGGCCGGAAAGGCGCGAGGCTACGCGTTCCTTGAGCCCGGCGCCGTTCAGCACGTCCTCCGAAAGCTCGATCTCCGCTTGCGCGACCCTCACCATGCCTTTTGCGACGGCTGTCCGCCGCGTGAGATGCCTGGCCGCCGTATCGAGCGATGGCTCCTCGGCGAGCGCCCTGAGGCCGCGCCGCAGCCCCATGCGCGCCGTCATCAGTTCCATGAGCTTGGCGAGCCAGACCGTCCAGACGCCGAGCGAGGCGATCGCGAGGCCGATCATCACCGCTTTGACGACGATATCCGCCGCCATGAACATGCCCCAGGGCGAAAGGTCGTGGGGCAGTTGCTGCGATCGTTCGCTCTCGGCTGGCGGCAGGGCTATGGGCGACGGCGTCGCCGGAGCCGCCTCGGCCGATGGGGATGCTTCAGATGGGGCCGCTTCGCCCGGCGTAGGTGACGGCCCCGTCGTCGGTAGGTCGACCGCTGGACCGGGCGATGGCGTCGCCGCTACTGGCGGCGCAGGAGGCGGCAGCGTCGTCTGCGGGCCTTCTTGAGGCGGCGCTTGCGGCACCGCTTGAGGCGGCGTCTGAGGCACCGCCTGAGCGAAGGCCGGCGCCTGCGAGAGGGTTGCTGCCAGGATCAGTCCCATCGCAAGACGAGCGCAGAAAACGGTGGTCCTCACGCAGCTTTCCCCTTGTGCGGCTGTGTGGGCGACATGCCGCCCTTGATCGATCGAAGGAACGCCCCACAAGGGGCGCCCCGGCGCGAAGTGGCCTGCGCCACCATAAGGCCTTGCTACATTTGATGACTCCGGTAGTCTAGTTTTAGTTTGCCGCAGCGCCGGTCGCATGGTGGGCTTCGGGCAGCGCATGGGGCATTGCACGCGATTATACTTGACTAGAGTAGTATAGATAAGTTTTCTCATCCGGTGACTGCCGGATTCCCGGCAGCATGTGGATCCGACGCCTGACGGGGCAGCAATCCACCCGGATCCGATATGGAGATGCTGTCCGAGGGGGGACGGCTTCTCCGTGAGAGCCGGTCTTGTGGCCGCTGTGGTGCCGCGTCGTCCTCGGAGGGCTCCTTGCCTCCCTGCCGAAGGATGGCTCGAGTCCCGCTCGGCTTTGGCTGGCCGCCCCCGCGGATGCCTGGACATGACATGATCCCCCGATCATGTGCTGGGCATCCGCGGGCGAGTTCTCCGACATAACCTCATGACTTGCAGGGTCCCTGGATCATGACAGTATGTGCTGTCATCATTCCGGGGGTTTTCATGGCGCTCATCAACTACATCGTGCCCGTCGAGTTCGACTTCGGCGCCATCAAGACGTTGCCGGCGGAATGCGCCGCAATCGGCATGAGCCGCGTGCTGCTCGTGACGGACAAGGGTCTGCGCGCCGCCGGCCTCGTCGACCGCATTCTGGAGTTGCTGAATCCGACCATCGACGTCGAGATCTTCGACGACGTGCCGACCAATCCGACCGAAGCCGCAGCGCTCGCCGCAGCCGAGCGTTTCAGAGCCACGAGCCGCAATGGCATTGTTGCCCTCGGCGGCGGCTCTCCGCTCGATCTTGCCAAGGCCGCGGCCCTCATGGCCTCGCATCCAGGCCCGCTGGCGCAGTACGCCTTCATTCTCGGAGGCCTGCCCAAAATCACCGCAACTGCACCGCCTGTAATCGCCATCCCGACCACCGCCGGCACAGGCAGCGAAGTCGGACGCGGCGCCATCATCACGCTGGCGGATACCCGCAAACTCTCGTTCTCGAGCCCTCACATCGCGCCGAGGAAGGCGATCAACGATCCCGAGCTGACACTCGGCCTGCCGCCGGGTCTCACGGCAGCTACGGGCATGGACGCCCTGACACACTGCATCGAGACCTTCATCTCATCGCGCGCCAATCCGCCGGCCGATGCCATTGCGCTGGACGGCGCCGAACGCGCTTGGAAATGGATCGAGAAAGCGACGAACGAGCCAGGCAATCGCGAGGCACGTTGGCACATGATGATGGCCTCGATGCACGGGGCGCTGGCCTTCCAGAAGGGGCTTGGCGCGGTGAACGCCATGTCGCATCCGCTCGGCGGTATCAGCGAGGTGTCGTTGCATCACGGCACGCTCAATGCGGTCATTCTGCCGGCCGTGCTGCGCTTCAATGCCGATCACGTCGGAGAGAAGTACGCCACGCTGAAGCGCGTGTTCGGTCTACACGCGGGCGTTGATCTTCCCGATGCCATCGCCGCACTCAGCGCCCGCCTTGGCCTTCCGGCGAACCTCAAAGCCATGGGCGTGCCGAAGAGCGTTTTCCCGCGCATGGTCGAGGGCGCCATGGCCGATCACTGCACGCCATCGAACCCGCGTCCGCCGACGCCCGAGGATTACGCGCAGCTCTTCGAGGATTGCTGGGAGTAACCCCACAGACCTCGCTCAACAAAAACTCACGGGAGAGAAACGCCATGGCAGCCATCGAGAAGATCGAGACCGGATTCTACCGCGTACCACTGCCGGTACCGCTGTCGGACTCCACACACGGCACCATGACCTCCTTCGAGCTGATCACCGCCCGCGTGCGCGATGCCGACGGAGCAGAGGGCGTCGGATACACTTACACCACAGGCCACAATGGCGGTGCCGTCGCCCGGCTGCTCGCCCGTGACATTCCCGAGATCGTCGGTCACGAGGACGCCGACCGCATCGAGCGGCTCTGGCAGAAAGTGTGGTGGGGTTTGCACTACGGTGGGCGCGGCGGACCGAGTGTGCTGGCGCAATCCGCCTTCGACATGGCGCTTTGGGACCTCAAGGCGCGCCGCGCGAACCTGCCGCTCTGGCGTCTGCTCGGCGGTCATGATCCCGCCGTGCCCTGCTATGCTGGCGGCATCGACCTTCATCTCTCCGTCGACGATCTCATCAAGGAGCACGACGCCAATCTCGCAAAGGGCTTCCGGGCCATCAAGATGAAGGCCGGCCGCGCGCGCATGTCGGAGGATGTCGAGCGCATCAAGGGACTGCGCGACTATCTCGGCGAAGGCTTCCCGCTCATGGCGGACGCGAACATGGCGTGGACGGCCGATGAAGCCATTCGCCGGGCGCGCGCCTTCGAGCCGTATGGCCTCGTGTGGCTCGAAGAGCCGATCATTCCGGACGAC
>JAEYYJ010000333.1 GCA_023430845.1 Pseudomonadota bacterium | reverse complement strand
GGCTTATGGCCGGGATGATCAGCAGGGCAGCCAGAAGTGGCGGCGATAGCCAAAGACTCAATCCCGCAAGCGCCGCACCCTGTAGGACCGTGCTGGACTTCGTGATCTGCCATGAGAACCGCTCGCCAGAGCCGCTTGCCAAAGGTGGCACAATGGAGCTCCATACGAGCGTTCCCCAGCGCGCCCACGCCGGCACGAGCACCAGCGAAGCCAGCACAGAGAGACGCGCGATCTCAGCCAGAAGCACGATCTTGGCAATGAGCTGCAAACCGATCGCAATGGTACCGAATGCCCCTATGTGCGGATCTCTGAGGACCTCCAGAAATCGCTCCGGCGTGCGATGGGCTGCGGCCAACGCGTCAGTGACATCACCAAGACCGTCTAGGTGCAAGGCCCCTGTGATCCAAACCCAGATGAGGAGACCGGCCAGAGCGCCTATCCATGGCGTGACCTGACCTCCCGCCCACGCACCACCCGCCACGCAACAGCCGATCAGAAGTCCAACCACAGGAAACCAATCGGAGGAGCGCGAAAGATCCTCTGGGCGAAAATCCGCGACCTGCGGTGTCGGTAGCCGCGTCAAGAACTGCAGAGCAAGGACGAGACCCCGCATGTTCATGGCTGCACGATCTCGATGATCTCACCCCAAAGGCGGTCGCCCTCATCACGTTCCATGCGAAGCGTCACACGCGTCGCGTAATCGATCCGAAAGGCCCAGGTGCGCTCGAAAGCGATATCACAGGCGATGGCAATCGCGGTGCGGATCGGGCCGCCGTGCGAGACGACGAGCACGCGATCCTCGCTCGAGCGTTCAGCCAGCCTCCGCAGCGCGCAGGCAACGCGTTCCCGCAGTTGCTGCCAATTCTCACCTTGCGGCGCGCCACACGCATCGCCATTCCGGTAGAATGCGTCGAGCTGCGCGGCAATGGCTATATTCCCACGCAACTCAACCAACTCGCGACCATCCCACGCACCAAAGTCCAACTCAGCCCAGTCGCTGTCGATCACGACAGGAATTGCAAGCCGCCCAGCGAGTTGCTCTGCTGGTTCTCGCGCGCGCCCCAAATGCGAGGACATAATCGCAGACCATTGACGGTTAGCGGTCTGCTTCTCGAATTGCGCCCATCCTCGCGCAGACAACGCCATGTCCGTTCGCCCGAGCAAAAGTCCTCGCGTTTCTACTTCGCCATGCCGAATGAGATCAATGACGGGCATTACAGCGCATCCGAAACGCTCGCCTCCGCAAACGTCGCCATCTGATTATGCAGCGCGCAGGCGAGGCGAATGGTCGGCACGGCCAATGCGGCGCCCGAGCCTTCACCCAATCTCATCTCCATGTCGAGAAGAGGCTGAGCCGCGAGCGACGACAGCACCTGCTGATGCCCGCGTTCTGATGACCGATGCGAGAACAACAGCCACGGCCGGCAACTCGCATTCAATCGCGTCGCCAGTAAAGCGGCGACAGTTACGATGAAGCCGTCGACGAGCACGGGCAGGCGTGCCTGAGCCGAAGAGATGATGGCTCCTGTCAGCGCGGCGATTTCGAGTCCGCCGACGCATCTGAGAACTTCGATGACCGCCGCCCCTGACAGGCCATGCAATTGAAGCGCGCCCGCCACGACATCCGCCTTGCGCTGGACACCCGCATGATCGAGGCCCGTGCCAGCGCCGCTCAGTTCGGCAGGCGATGATGCGAGCAGAGCGGCAGCAATGGCCGTCGCCGACGTCGTGTTGCCAATGCCCATCTCGCCGAGAACGAGAATATCGAGGCCCCCCTCCGCGGCCCGCTCGACCGCGCGCCGGCCGGCGGCGAGCGCATGGTGAGCCTCGTCCATCGTCATAGCCGCCTCGCGAGAGAAATCGCGCGTGCCGCAGCACGTCTTGTCGGTCGTGACGCCAGTAACGGGATCGCGCGCGCTCGTCCCGACATCGACGACTTCGAGCGGCGCGCCAATCTCGCGCGCCAGCACCGATATCGCCGCCCCACCTCGCGCGAAATTCCTGAGCATCTCCACGGTGACGGCAGAGGGATAAGCCGAGATGCCCTGCGCCGTAACGCCATGATCGCCAGCAAAGAGCGCTATAGCGACGCGATCCGCACGCGGGCGGTCCGTCGACTGGAGGGCGGCCAAATCAATGGCCAAGTTTTCTAGCCGCCCCAGGGCACCGCGCGGCTTCGTCAGCTCGTTCTGCCGCGCCTCTGCCGCCTTTCGATGCAGTTCAGACGGTTGTGGGCAGGTCCATCGGATCCATTCATCGAGCTCCATCGTCTGCCCTCACTGGAAGTGGAACGGCATGCTGAACTGTCGCTGCCGCAAGGATGCACCTGCCGGCGGAGCCGGAAATGGCGCAGCACTTCGCACCGCCGCCAGCACGCTTCTATCCAGGCTCGGATCGCCCGATGAACGCGAAACACTCGCGAAGGTCAGACCACCCGACGGGGATACGCCAAAGGTCACCTGCACTGTGCCGCGCTGCCCCTGCCCCGGTGGCCTGCGTGATGCCACGCGCGCGCGGACGATGGCTGCGTAGTTGATGGCAGCGCCCGTACTTGCAGACGCGCGGGCTGGCGTGGCCTTCGAGGCGCGTGCAGCGCGCGAGGGATCGCCCCCCTTGCGTGAGGGTGCGTTCGCTGTCTTGCTTCGAGCGCTTTTGTCCTTTGTCTCCTTTTGCTTTCCCGCCTTCTGTGATGGCCGTACCGCAACGGGCGGGTCGCTTTTCCGGATGTCCTTTGTCTGGGTCTGCTCCGGCACGTCGGATGTTTTGGCCGGCGCTTCCTCACCGCCCGGCACAACCTCGATAAGGGCCTCATCGAGCTTGGCCGTCTCTTGTTCTGCTGGTGCAGTCTGCGCAACAGGGGGCGGTGTTTTCTCAAGGGGTTCGACATCCACAGGAGGCGTTTCAGCCGCCTTGGGCGCAGGCTCGATCTCACGCGGCGGTTCATGATCCGCTTCCTCCGGCGGCTCCTTCACCGGTTGAGATGCCGCCGGCTCGTGTTTCTCCGCCTGTTGCTGTTCCGGTGCCTCGTGTGCACTCCCCGCTTGCACGTCGGGCGCGCTTGCCGCCACCGATGTCTCGGTCGCCGCTGCGCGTTCCGTAGCCTCGATAACGTCACTCGTTATAATCTCAACCGATATGGCCTCGGTGGGCATAGAAATAGCGCCGGGCCTCGGCTCGAACCACAGGAACATGGCTGCCGCTGCTCCGACATGCAGCGCCATGGATGCAACGACGCTCACGCACTTGAATATCACGCGCAGCAAGGCACTCTCTTCGACGGTCGGCACGATGACAGGACGCATATCATCGACCGCTCCGGTCAGCGGTTGCTGGCCCGATTGCACTGAGGTGTCGACTGTGACCCGGTCGTGAGACATTGCCTCGCGTTCTGCATAAATTCCGAAGAAGCCGCCACTCGAACGCGCATTGACCAGCGGATCCCGCGATCCGCCGGTCAAGTTGCTGCAAAAGATGGCCTTTCAGGCCACCTTAGTTGTTCGGCAGCGCGAACTGAACGCCGCCGTAGACCGATAACCCGGGCGTGCCGTAGCCGAGGACTGTCTGATAGTTCTCATCCAACAGGTTCTCACCGCGAACATACGCCTTGATGCCCGGCATGAACTCGTAGGAAACCTTACTGCTCAGTAGAAAATGGTCTTCGAGGCTCACGATGCCACGGACGTCGAATGAGTCATCCAGCACGTCGGCGACATACCGTCCAGTAACGTTGATCTCCACCTTATCGATGGGCCGCGCGTCCAGACTCACCGCGAAACTGTGACGAGGCACGCGGATGAAGCGCGTACCATCTGCATTTTCCGCATCGACGTACGTGTAGCTCGCGCTAACTGCAAAGCGCTCATGCAGACGAGCTGCCGCAGTGAGTTCGACACCTCTACGATACACGGCATCGAAGTTCGTGTAGCCGGCAGGGCTCCACACAATCAGATTGTCGGTATCGAGCTCGAAATAGGTAGCGCCGAGTTTGTACCGGCCGTTCCCGAAGCCCTGCTCGACGCCCACATCCCAGCTATCGCTTTCTTCAGGCCGCAACCCGAGGTTTCCATACGTTGGTTCGAAGAGCTCATACAAACTGGGCGTGCGAAAACCGGTCCCCATGCTGGCTCGAAACTTGGTCTCCGTCCCAGGCAGAACGTAGGCGGCAGTCAGCCTGTGAGTGCTGAAG
>JAEYYJ010000241.1 GCA_023430845.1 Pseudomonadota bacterium | reverse complement strand
TACTGGCTGAGCGCAAGCTTCAAGTACTGACCGCGCTCAATCGACGAGTTTGGGGATTGCCGGGCTTGCCCGGCAATCTTCGCGTTTGTGGAGGCACGATGCTTGTAACCATTCCAGACGTCCTGGCGCCGGAGGAGGTCGCGCACATCCGTCGCGTTCTCGAGAGCACGCCATGGCAGGACGGCCGTGCCACGGCAGGTGATCAGGCGTCGAGCGTGAAGAAGAATCTTCAGGTGCCGCTCGATGCGCCGGAGGCGCAGGAACTCGGCCAAATCATCATGCGCGCGCTCGGCCGCAATCCGACATTCACCACCGCGACGCTGCCGCTACGCGTGCTTCCGCCGATGTTCAATCGCTACGATGTCGGCATGACCTTCGGCGCTCATGTCGACAACTCGATCCGCGCGTTGCCCAATGGTCAGCGTCTCAGGACGGATGTGTCCTCGACGCTCTTCCTGACGCCGCCTGAGGACTATGACGGCGGCGAACTCGTCGTCCATGACACCTACGGCACGCACACGGTAAAGCTGCCGCCGGGGCACATGGTCGTCTATCCCGCGACGAGCCTGCACAGTGTCACGCCGGTCACGCGCGGCAGCCGCTGGAGCGCGGTGTTCTGGACGCAATCGATGGTCAAGGACGCCTGGCAGCGCCACATGCTCTATGATCTCGACAACGCGATCATTCGGACCAGAAGCCTGCTGGCCGATGACGATCCGGCCGTCACCGCGCTGATGGCGCACTATCACAACCTGCTTCGCCACTGGTCCGAGATGTGATGCGCGAGGACGCCAAGCCCCGCGAGATCATCTTTCAGTGGGAGACGGCGGCCCAACATGAAGCGCGTCTCGCCGGCGATCCTGCGCTTCTTGCTGAACGCATGCGGCAGGCGGCGGTCAATGGCGATGTCTCGGCGCAGATCGGCTTGGGCCATATGCTCCTTGAAGGACATGGCACGCCGCGCGATGCCCATGCGGCGCTTCGCTGGTTCCAGCTCGCTGGGCGCACGGGCCATGCGGACGCGATCAACATGGTCGGGCGCTGTCATGAACTCGGCTGGGGCACGGCACGTAACACGCGTATCGCCGCGCAGGTCTACCGCGTTGCGGCGGACATGGGCCACGCGTGGGCTCAATTCAATCTCGCTTCTCTGATCCTCGAGTGCGACGAGATCGAAGGCGATCGCGCCGAGGTTCTGTCGCTGCTCGCGCGCTCGGCGCGGCGTGGTAATGCCAAGGCCATGAATCTCATCGGCCAAGCGTGTGAGGAGGCGTGGCGGGGGAGGGCGAAGATTGCTGCTGCGCGCCGCTGGTACGCACGTGCGGCTGCGCGCGGTTGCTTCCGCGGTGCCTACAATACGGCGCGCCATCTTTCCGACGATGGGGATATCGAGAAGGCTGTCTTTTGGCTCGAACGATCGGTCGCGGTGGCGCCGGGCAATTTCTGCGCGGAGCTGGGGGCCTATCTGCAAGGCCACCCGGATGCCCGCCTCAGGGAAATCGCCGCGAGGGCGCTCGAGCGGGCAGGCGAGCGGCCCGCATTGACGGAAGCACCTGTTCCGGCTTCCGAAATCCCGCTATCGCCGCCCCCCAAGACCCCGCCCACTGCGCTGGCACGGGGGCGCCGCTCCATGAGCCGCGCTTTGCGAGCTCTGACAAGAGCCAGGAGGCCGTGGCAGGGCTGAAAGGCTGGCTTTTCTTTCCGTTAAGAGTCAAGATGCGTCGATATGACGGCGTGCGCGGATTGCCTGTTGCGCGCATACGAGGGCGTGCGACGAGCCCGGTGGATCGAACGATCTGATGATCATGGACGGCAATGCATTTGAGCCGCGATGGCGGTGGTGGGCGCGCGTTTTCGCGTCTGCCCTGATCGTCATGAGCCTGCATGCGGGGCTTGTGGCCTATGCCTATTTCATGCCGCCGCCCGAGGAGGTGGTCGAGGAGGCCGAGGGCGCTTTCATGCTGGAGCTGGCGCCGCTGCCGGTTGCGGCAACCGCCGATGCCGCCGAATTGCCGGGACCGACCGCCGAAGTCACGCAGCCGCAGATCGACGAGAAAAAGCCGACGGAGGAAGTGCAGGAAGTCACGCCGCCGAAGGAGGTGCCGCTGCCCGTGGCGCCGGATCCCGAGCTGGCGATGCCGATCCAGAAGCCCGTCGAAGAGACCAAGGAAGAAAAGGAAGAAGTCGAGAAGCCCATCGAGAAGGTGGAAGTCAAAGAAGAGAAGAAGGACGAGAAGCCCGAGACCGAGGAGGCCAAGCCGCAGGAGGCCATGGTCCAGCAGGGCGCGCCGCCCGCACCTACGGCCACCCCCGCGCCCAAAACCGCCGCACGTCGCCAGGGGACGACCGATCGCCCGTCCGATGAAGCCATGTCATGGTCGAAGGCGCTGATGAATCATCTTGGTCGCCATCGCCGCTATCCGACGCAGGCGCGTCAGGCCGGCCAGCAGGGCGCCGTTCAGGTCCGCTTCGCGATCGATCGCAAGGGTAAGGTTCTTTCAGCGCAGGTGATCAAGGCATCGAGGAGCTCGCATTTGGATGCCGAGGCCCTGGCGATGCTCAAGCGCGCCTCCCCGCTGCCAGAGCCGCCCGATGAGATCCCCGGCGAAGTCGTCGAGCTGGTGATCCCGATCCAATTCACGATCCGCTAGAGCGCGCCGCGCCGGCGCAATAAATGCGGGCCAATGTCGGCAAGCGTCTTGCAGCCCGTGAGCGCCATCGCAGCTTCGAACTCATCACGCAGAAGCCGAAGGACATGCGCGACGCCCATGGCACCGTCGACCGCAAGGCCATGGATGATCGGGCGGCCGATCATCACGGCCGACGCGCCCGCGGCGAGTGCTTTGAGGACGTCGGTGCCGCGCCGGATGCCGCCATCAAGCAGGAGGGGCACGCGCCCGGCGACACGTTCGGCGATCTCGGGAAGTACGTCGATGGTGGCCGGTGCCGTGTCGAGCGTGCGGCCGCCGTGGTTCGAGACGACGATGCCTGCAGCGCCCGCGTCGATCGCCCGCGCGGCGTCGTCCTCGGCCAGAATGCCCTTGAGAACGATCGGGAGCGCCGTGATCCCGCGCAGCCATTCGACATCCCGCCAGCCCGGCGCAAAGCTCATGAGATGGTCGAAGACGATGCTGTCGAGGCCTGGAGGCGCGGGCGGATATGGGTTCTTCAGGTGGCGCAGATTTTCGGGCGTCAGCTCCGGCGGCAGGCGAAAGCCTGCGCGGTGCTCGCGATTGCGCACGCCGCTGATCGGCGCATCGACGGTTAGCACCAGCACCTCGTAGCCGGCATTTTCGGCGCGCCGCACGAGCCGGATGGTATCCTCGCGCTCCGGCTGCATGTAGAGCTGGAACCAGCGGCACGTCTCACCAGCCGCGGCGGCGGCTTCCATGCTGATGCTGGCGAGCGTGCTGAGCACCATGCCGGCACCTTGCGCGGCGGCGGCCATTGCGGTCGCGCGCTCGCCCTCAGGATGCGCGAGGGCCTGATGGGCGACGGGTGCAACGAGAACGGGATGTGCGTACGTGCGTCCGAACAGACTTGCGCGTGCGCTGCCGCCGATCCCGCCGTTGAGCACGCGAGGCATGAGCGCGAGGTTGTCGAAGGCTTCGCGGTTCCAGCGCAGTGTCAGCTCGTCGGCCGCGCCGCCTAAGAAATAAGCGGCCGCACCCGGTGCCAGCCGCTGCTCGGCGAGCGCTTCGTAATCGGCAAGGCAGACAGGCGTCGGAATGCGGGGCGCGGTCATAGGCAAAGCCTCGCACGCGCAATCCCGCTCCGCAAAGGCCGGATAGCCGCAATCTTAACCGCGGCAGACTTGCCGACCTGTCCTACGACAGCTTGAGGCCGCGATAACCGTCCGTGGCGATCTCGTCGCAGAGCTTGCGATAGACGCCGACACCGGCGACGTACGGCATGAAGACGCGCGGCTTTCCGGGGATATTGGCGCCGACGTACCAAGAGTTCGCGCGTGGATAGAGCGTGCCATCGGCAACCTCATTCACATGCGATACCCAGTTCGACTCAGCTTCCGGATCAGCTTCGATGCGCCGGATCTGGCGCTCGGAGGCCGTCTTGAGTAGGTCGGACACCCAATCGACGTGCTGTTCGATCGAATGAATCATCTGGCTCTTGACGCCCGGGCTGCCCGGCCCTGTGACAATGAACATATTCGGGAAGCCGGCGACCATGATGCCGAGATAGGTCATGGGGCCCCCGACCCACTTGTCGGCGAGACGCGTACCATCGGCACCGCGAATATCGATCTCGCGCAGCGCACCCGTCATGGCGTCGAAGCCGGTCGCGAAGGCGATCGCATCGAGCTCATATTCCTGATCAGCCGTCCGCACGCCCTTGGGCGTGATCTCCTGGATCGGTGCCGAGCGCACGTCGACCAGCGAAACGTTCGACCGATTGTAGGTCTCGTAGTAGCCGGTATCCAGGCACAAGCGCTTGGTGCCGATGGGATGATCCGTCGGTGTCAGCAGGGCTGCCACTTTGGGATCCTTGACGACGCTGCGGATCTTCTCGCGCACGAACGCCGCCGCCGTCTCGTTGGCCTCCTCGCTCACGAGAAAATCGGTGTAGCAGGAGAGGAAGCCGATGCTGCCGCCGCGCTCCCAAAGCATCTCGTACTTCTGTCGGCGCTCTTCGTCGGACACAGCGAGCGCGGACTGGGTCGGCACCGGATATCCCGATACGCCAAAGCCGGTCTGGCGCGCCTCCTCGCGGCTGTTTCGATAGTTGGCTTTGAAGGCAGCCTCGCGCTCGGGATCCATGGGACCGTTCTGCGCCGGCAGACTGAAGTTTGCGGTGCGCTGGAATACGTAGAGGTGCTTGGCCTGCTCAGCGATCAGCGGGATCATCTGGATGCCCGAAGAGCCGGTGCCGATCACGCCGACGCGTTTGCCCGTGAAGTCGACGCCCTCAGCGGGCCACATGCCGCTATGGTACCATTTGCCCTCGAATGTATCGATGCCCTTGAAGTCCGGTACGCGCGGCGTCGAGAGATTGCCAGTCGCCATGATGCAGAAGCGCGCGGCGATCGTCTCGCCGTTCGACGTCTTCAGTATCCAGCGATTGAGATCGGCATTGAATGTCGCTTCGGTGATGCGCGTATTGAGCTGTACGTCGCGCATGAGATCGAAGCGCTCGGCGACATGCTGGATGTACGCCAGGATCTGCGGCTGTGTCGCGTAGCGCTCCGGCCAGCTCCACTCCTGCTGCAGATCATCGTCGAACGAATAGGAGTACTCGAGACTCTCGATGTCGCAGCGCGCGCCGGGATACTTGTTCCAGAACCACGTGCCGCCAACGCCGCTGCCCGCTTCGAACGCGCGCGTCTTGAAGCCGAGGCCCCGCAGGCGATGGATGGCGTAGAGGCCGCCGAGGCCCGCGCCAACGACGGCAACATCGAGTTGGATGGCTTCTTTGGCTGGTGTGGCTTCGCTCATGTCGATTGCTTTCTTGCGTCGTGAATTTGGTCAGTGACTGAGTTGCCCGCAGGGGCGCTACATCAGGAATACGCCCTTGCCGGTCGTCTGCCGATCGAACAATTGGTAGGCTTCTTCAGCCTGATCGAGCTTCCAGCGGTGCGTGAAGAGATCGTCCACCTTGATCTTGCGGTCGGCGATGAACGTCGCGCATTCGGCCTGGCCCACTGTCGAGAATGTCCAAGAGCCGATGACGGTGACCTGCCGGCGCAGCATGTCGGGACTTACATCCAGCGTAACCTGGCCGCCCTCGCCGACGAGACAGGCTTTTCCCCATGTGCGGACGCATTGAACGGCCTGACGGCGCGCTTCCGACGAAGATGAGGAATCGAGGGACGCATGAGCGCCGAGACCATGCGTCACTTGGCGTATGGCATCGACTGCGTTGGTCTCCGTTGGGTTGACGAGCACATCCGCGCCGAACTCCTTGGCGCGTGCCAGTCGCTCGTTGCTGATATCGAGGGCGATGACGCGGGCGCCCATGGTGGCTGCGAGCTGCGTCGCCGACAGGCCAACAGGGCCTTGACCGAAGATCGCGATCGTCTGGTCGCCGGTGAGCTCCAGGCGCTTGAGCGCACCCCACGCGGTTCCGGTGCCACATGAAATTGCGGCGCCAGTTTCGAATGACAGCTCGTCGGGGAGGTTCACGAGTGTGCGGGCCGGCACCTTCATATAAGGCGCATGAGCACCATGTCCGGTGGCGCCGTAGACCTCCGCGACGCCCTCATCGCAGAGCTGCATCCAGCCCGTCGAGCAATGCGGACAGACACCACAGCCGCGATAGTGATGCACCATTACGCGTTGGCCAACGCGGGCCTCACGCTCGCCGACGCCGCTGCCAACGGCTGCCACGACGCCACACGGCTCGTGGCCTGCGATAACGGCGCGTGCGCTTGAAAAGCCCAGCAGCTTTGCAGCTTCGCCCGGAGCCGCGCGGTAGAATTTCAGGTCGCTCCCACACATGCCGGAGGCCTTGATTTCGAGCACGACTTCGCCCGGTCCAGGCGTGGGATCGGCAAAATCCTGAAATGCCACGCGTCGATCGCCGGCAAAGACGACGCCCTTCATGCCTTCCTCCTTCAAGACGTGCGGCGCTCATCGTGCGGCACGTTCTTATCACCATTTCTGCGCACACTAGCCGCAGATTGTTGGCTGTCAACAATTTACCGATCTCGGTGATCTGTTGACAATTCTACGCGTTGCCGCCATTCCTCCCCGGTCGCTCGCGGGGTTGCTGAATGCTTGAACTGCCGGAAATCGTTCGTTCGCCGACGCTCGCCGTCATGGCGAAGCGCTTGATTCAGGAGGCGATCTGGTCAGGGCGACTGGCCCCCGGTGCGCATCTTGTGGAGACCGCGCTCGCGGAGCAGTTCCAGATCAGCCGCGGCCCGCTTCGCGAGGCACTGAGGAGCCTGGCGTCCGAGGGGCTCGTCGAATTTCATCCCGGACGCGGCGCATTCGTCGTCGATCCAACGCCCGATCAGATGCAGGACATGATCATCCTGCGAGCTGTCCTCGGCGGCATGGCCGCGCGCTATGTTACAGCCAATGCCGATGCGTCGGTTTTCAAGCGCTTCGAGGCGCCGCTCGCAAAGATGCGCACGGCGGCCGATCGCAATGACGAGAAGAGGTTTTTCGACGGGCACTGGGAGTTTTACGAAATTCTCCACCGGGCGGCGAACGAGTTCATTTTCCGCTCGTGGCAGTCGCTGTACGGTCTGATCAACATCTACGTCCGGCGCCTGGGCCGTCCTTACCTTCCCCTCCATGACATCCTGCGCGACTACGACACGTTCGTCGCGCTGCTGAAGTCGGGAGATCCGGACGAGGCCGAAGCCGTCTTTCGTAGCCAGATGCTGCGCGTGGGTTTTGTCGTTCTCGATCGCCCCATACCGCCGATGCTGTACGCGTACATCACGCGCCGCATTCTCGATGATGGTTCGGTCGAGCAGTTCGATCCGGCTGCCGAAGAGCAGCGAGCGCCGTCGAAAGCTGCAGAGAAAAAGAGTGAGAGCAGGCGAGGAAACGTTGAGCACGCCCGTACATCCACAAATAAAGGTCGCTCTCGCCGCACTGGCTGAAGCGAAGCTGCCGACCGTCGAGAGTTTGACGCCTGCGCAAGCAAGGGCGACATTCAATGCGATGTCGCGTGCGCGTGGCGGCACGCCGGCCCCGATTGCGAGGGCTGAGGATGGCGTTGTGCCAGGCCCTGGCGGCGACGTGCCGGTCCGCATCTACTGGCCTAATGCCAAGGGGCCGCGTCCGGCGCTCATCTATTTCCATGGTGGCGGCCATGTTTTCGGCGATCTCGACACGCATGACGTGATCGCGCGCAATCTTTGCGGGGGCGCGGAGGTCGTTGTCGTCGCCGTCGATTATCGCCTGGCGCCGGAGCATAAATTTCCTGGTGCTGTCGAGGATGCCTGGGCGGCATTTGCCTGGGTGCGGGAGAATGGCGCGTCGCTCGGTATCGACACTTCGCGGCTCGCCGTTGGCGGCGACAGCGCTGGCGGCAATCTGGCAGCGGTCGTCGCGATCATGGCCCGAGATGCCGGCCACGAGAACATCAAGCTACAGGTGCTGATCTACCCCGTAACGGATTACGGCGGTGGCTCCGACAGCTACAACCGCTTCGGCGAGGGCTACGGCGTTCTGACGAGCGGCGCCATGAAGTGGTTCTATCAGCATTACCTTCGCAGTGCCGAGGATGCCGACGATTGGCGCGCCTCGCCCGTCAAGACGCAAAGCCTTGCCAACCTGCCGCCCGCACTGATCATCGCGGCGCAATGCGACGTCCTTTGCGACGAGGGTGCCGACTACGCCGAGGCATTGCGCGCTGCCGGCACGACGGTCGAGCGCAAAGAGTACGCCGGCATGATCCACGGCTTCTTCGGCATGACGCCGGCAATCGACGATGCCGTGCGCGCGCAATCCGATGTCTCGAATGCCCTGAGGAGTGCGCTCACATAAGCAGGCTGCTGAGCGCTGCACGCCGAGGCGAGGGGCACCGTGCATCGTTCTGCATCTGCAAGATCAACAACCGACGGGTGACATCACGCAGTCCGCGATTCCGAACCGCCCGCTTGCAACAGAAAATGCCTTGAAGGAGATCGTTACAATGACACTGCGTCAGTTGAGTGGCTGCTTGTCGGCAGCCGCTGCTGCGTTGACTGTGCTGGTTGGTGCTGGCCCTGCATTCGCGAAAGAGAAGCTCGTCTATGCGACGTACTTCTCGGATGTCTATTCGGCGAGCAAGACCGACTTGTGGTTCATGGGCGAGGTGGAGAAGCGCTCGGGCGGCGAGATCACGTTCGAGAAGTTCTGGAACCAGTCGCTGGTCAAGGCGCCGGAGCTTTTTCCCGCGCTCCGTAGCGGTGCCGCCGATATCGTCGATGGCGCGCCCTCATCCTACAACGTGCGTGAATACCCTCTCGCCAACATCGTGCTCCCCCTGACGTCCTCGAAGGCAGACGCGGTGACGCTCGCGTGGAACAAGCTCTACGCGCAGAATGCGGATTTCCGGAAGGAGTTCGAGAGCCGGGGCGCGAAGATCCTCTACGTGGGTGCATGGGCCGAGAATTCCTTGTGGGCACGCCGCCCCATTGCCAAGGCGGACGACTTCAAAGGATTGAAGGTCCGCGCCGTGCCGGCAGTTTCGGATGCCTACGCTGCGCTGGGTGCGACACCTGTCGCGCTGAGCTGGCCGGATGGGCTCGAGGGCCTGCAACGCGGCGTTGTGGACGCGATGTCGTCGGCGCCGTTCGACTCGGGCGTGCTTGGTGGTGCGCATGAGGTCGGCAAGTACGGCAGCGACGCCGGCGGCATGGGTATCTTCGCCATGGCGACGGTCGCCATAAGCATGGACCGCTACAAGCGGCTCAGCGAGAAGCACCGCAAGATCATCGACGAGGTGGCTGCCGAAGCGCCCAAGATGTCGGTGAAGTTCAACGATGAAAGCGTCGGCGCTGCCGTGGACAAGCTCTGCGCGAAGAAGGACGCGATCACGGTCAACGTGTTCAGTGCAGAAGAGGCGGAGAAGGTCCGCAAGGGCGCCGTCGCTCCCTTGCAGGAGGCCTGGATCAAGCGCGCAAACACCGAGGCCAAAGTAGATGGCAAGGCCATGCTCGACGAGTTCCTTGGCTACGTGCGCGAGTTCGAAAAGACCTCGACTTACGTTCCGGGCTTCGAGCGCTTTCTCCAGAAGTGCGGCAAAAGCTGATCTTCGTCGCCCATCCGCTGCCCGGAGGAGCCTCATTCAGCGGGCTCCTCCAATTCCATCAAGTCAGCCCGACATGAACCAAAGATGGGCGGAACCGCGCAAAGCGTGGCACAACTGCCCACACAAAGTAGGAAACGCCAAGAAGGAGATCGAAGGATGAATTTAAAGACCCTCGGCAGAACCATGCGCACGGCGATCGCTGCTTGTGCCTTTGCGATAGGGGCGAACAGCGCCTCGGCGGCTGAGAAATTCGTGTACGCGACATATTTCTCGGACGTCTACTCCGCGAGCAAGACCGATCTGTGGTTCATGGGCGAAATCGAGAAGCGCTCTGGCGGGGAGATCAAGTTCGAGAAATTCTGGAACCAGTCCCTCATGAAGGGGGCCGAGCTGTTTCCGGCACTGCGCAGTGGCGCGGCCGATGTCGTCAACGGTGCGCCCTCCGGCTATAATGTTCGCGAGTACCCCCTCGCAAATGTGCTTCTGCCACTGACGTCGCAGAAGGCCGATGCCGTGGCTCTCGCATGGAATAAGCTCTATGCCGAGAATGCCGCCTTCCGGAACGAGTTCGAAAGCAAGGGCGCAAAGGTCCTCTACGCAGGGCCTTGGGCGGAGAACTCGGTGTGGTCGCGCAAGCCGCTCGTAAAAGCCGACGACTATAAGGGCATCAGAATTCGGGCAGTGCCGCCGATCTCGGAGGCGTATTCGGCTCTTGGCTCGACGCCCGTCGCGCTGACCTGGCCTGATGGTCTCGAGGGGCTGCAGCGCGGCGTCGTCGATGCGATGACCGGCCCGTTCGATTCGACTGTTCTTGGCGGGGCTCACGAGGTCGGCAAATTCGGCGGTGACGGTGGAGCGCTTGGGATCTACGCCATGGCGGTCGTTGCCATCAGTCAC
The DNA here is from genome assembly GCA_023430845.1 of Pseudomonadota bacterium. GTDB lineage: Bacteria > Pseudomonadota > Alphaproteobacteria > Rhizobiales > Hyphomicrobiaceae. The sequence continues at coordinate 2,585 of JAEYYJ010000241.1, read as the reverse complement.
GATCGCTACAAGAAGCTGAGCGAGAAGCATCGCAAAATCATCGACGAGGTGTCTGCCGAGGCACTCAAGATGTCGCTGAAGTTCAACGACGAGAGCGTTGGCGGTGTCGTGGACAAGCTCTGCGGCATGAAGGAAAAGCTCAGCATCAGCGTGACCAGCGCGGAAGAGCTCGAGAAAATCCGTAAGGTGGCGGTTGCTCCTTTGCAGGAGGCTTGGCTGAAGCGGGTGAAGAGCGAGACCAAGGCTGACGGTCCCGCGATGCTCGCCCAGTTCCTCGGCTATGTGCGCGAGTTCGAGAAGAGTTCGACGTACGTTCCGGGCTTCGAACGCTATCTCCAGAAGTGCGGCAAGAGCTGACGTCCGTCAGTCAGTCTCATGCCGCTCGGAGGAGCGCTTGTTTCAAGCGCTCCTCCAAATCCCCTATCCTGTGCTCCTCACACCGGTAGCCCCATGATCGCGCTTATCGAACGGGTGGAACGAGGTTTGCTCGCACTGAGCATTCTGAGTGGCTTCGCAACACTCCTCATCATTATCGTCGTTTGCGCGGACGTGGCGGGGCGCTTCTTGTTCAACGCACCGCTGCATGGCGGCGTCGAGTTCAGCGAGCTCCTGATGGTGGTGCTGGTGTTCTTCGGCTTGGCGGCCGCTCAGCAGCAGCGGCAGAACTACTCGATCGAGCTTGTGACCCGGCACCTGCCGGACTGGGCGCAAAAACTCCTCGAGCTCCTCGGATATCTCACCTGCCTCGGCATCGTCGTTCTGCTGGCGTGGCCGAGCAGCAAGCAAGCCATGATGTCATTCGAGCGAGGTGAGGCCGGTTTCGGTATCGTGCCATTCCCGCTTTGGCCGGCGCGTATTCTGTTGGCGATCGGTCTTTGGCTTCTCGCCGTGCAGTTCGCCTGTGACATCTATCGCTTCCTCGTGGGGCAGCCCCGCGTCCTCGCGCCGTCCGCTGCAGAAAAGGCAGTAGAATAATGCTCGCAGATCTTGCGCCCGGCCTGGCCATCATCGGTCTTCTGCTCGTTCTTCTCCTGACGCGCCTCCCCATCGCCTTTGCGCTCGCAGCCGCCGGCATGGTCGGCCTCGTCACTGCGCGCCCGTGGCGCGCGGTGGAGTTTCTGCTCTCGACATTCGCCTATAGCGCGACGGCGAACTTCGCCTACATCGTGCTGCCGCTGTTCCTGTTCATGGGGCAGATGGCATTCTCAGCGGGGCTTTCCCGCCAGGCATTCGACGCCGGACAGAAATGGCTCGGGCGCGTGCCGGGTGGTTTGGCCGCTGCGACAGTGTTCGGATGTGCCGCATTCTCGACGATCTGTGGTTCAAGCGTCGCCACGGCTTCGACCATGGCGCGTGTCGCACTGCCCGAGATGCTGAAGAAGGGCTATTCGGGCAAGCTCGCGGCTGGCTGTATTGCGGCTGGCGGCACGCTCGGCGTGCTGATCCCGCCGAGCGGCATTCTGGTTGTCTACTCTATCGCAACGAACGTGTCGCTCGTGAAGCTGTTCGTTGCTGCTCTGGTGCCGGGCATTCTGACAGCCATCATCTACGTCATCGGCATCATCATCTGGGTCAAGCTGCAGCCGGAGATCGCGCCAGACCCCAAGCTTGAGCCGAAGCCCTCATGGGGCGAGCGTTTCGGCGCTCTGGGGCGCACTTGGGAGCTCGCGATTCTCTTTGCGGCCGTGATGGGGACGATCTATCTCGGTGTGGCAACGGCGACTGAGGCCGCCGCTCTCGGTGCCCTCTTCGCGTTGATTGCCGTCCTGCGGCGGCCGGGTCGGAAGCGGGCTGTGCTCGAGGGGCTTCGCGATACAGGAACGGCGACCTGCTCGATCTTCGCCCTGGTGATCGGAGCGGGGCTGTTCAGCCTGGGACTTTCGACAACAGGCTTCCCGACTCACCTCGCGACGCTGGTAACAGGACTCAATCTTTCGCAGACAGGCACGATCGTACTTCTTCTGGCGCCGTTTCTGATCCTCGGATGTTTCGTGGACGGCCTGTCGATGATCCTGATCATGATGCCGATCGTCTATCCGATTGTGCAGCAGGTTGGTTTTGACGGTGTGTTGTTCGGCCTGCTCGTCGTGAAGATGGTCGAGATCGGCGCCATCACGCCGCCCGTTGGCCTCAACGTGTTCGTCGTCAAGAGCATGGCGCCGAATGTCGAGCTAAGGGATATGTTCTATGGTTGTATTCCGTTCGTCATTCTTGAGCTGATGATCGTGGCCATGCTCATCACCTTCCCGCAGATCGCGCTGTTTGCGGTGTCGGACTGAGCTCGAATAACGGAGCTGCAACTTCGTCGCTACAAGGGTTGCGAGGTTGCGGTTTCCGAACCTGGTGCTTGGGGCGCGTGGTTCGGCATATACTGGCGGTACAGCCGGACGATCGTTTCGTTGGCGACCGGCCGAAAACCGCCGACACGGCTCGTGTTGTCGTGAACGACGTGCTCCCAGCTCACGCCGGCCTCTGCCAGAACGATCTCGATCTTCGAGTGCCTCACGCTGAAGCTATTTACCTCGCACGTGGCGCATTGTTGTCGACGACCTGCTGATAGGCGACGAGGTCGAGGAAGGCCTCGG
>JAEYYJ010000229.1 GCA_023430845.1 Pseudomonadota bacterium | reverse complement strand
GCATGGTGTCCGGCAGCCTCGAACAGCGCAGGTGTCGGACGCTCGCCGCGCAAGGCCTGCTCGGCCGAAGTCGCCCGGATCGGCACGGGCCCCACTGAGGCCAGGACGATGCGCGCATCATCGATGCTGCGATTTTCATCCAGGCGGATCCAGGCCGCCGCGCCGGCAATGGCGATGTCCATCTCGCGCCGCGGCGTGAAGCGTAGGTAATGTGCTGCCGAGCGCGGCATCGGCGGCGGCAGGACGATCGAAAGAAGCAGCTCACCCGGCTGGAGGCTCGTTTTGCCGGGCCCGCGGATGAAGGCCTCGAGCAGTTCTTCGCGCTCCCCATCCGGACCAGCGATGCGCGCTGTCGCGTGATGACAGATCAGTGCCGGCACGGAATCCGCCGAAGGTGCGGCATTGCATATGTTGCCGCCAAGGCTGGCGCGGTTCTGCACCTGCAGGCTGCCGATCAGGCGCGCCGACTGGGCGACACTCGGATAATCGGCAGTGATGGCGCGATGTCGTGCAACGCGCGTCGCGCTGGCCGATGCGCCAATGACGAGGCCGCCCTTCGACGCAGCCGTAATGTCTGTGAGAGCGGGAAGGCCCTTGAGGTCGACGATGCGATTGGCCGCCCTGCGGCCCTCGCGGAGCTGAGGTACGAGATCGGTACCACCGGCGAGCGCTCGTGCCCCATCGGCCTGCATGGCCGCAACCGCCTCGTCGAGCGTCGCGGGGCGCACATATGCGAATTCCTTCAAGAACCAACTCCAGCCGACATCGTGGTGGGCTCACGGTCTCAAGCTACCGCGATTGCCGGCCTGACGACAACAGGACGCGAGCGCAGATCAGCTCCACTCGGTGCTGGAAAGGCCCTTCGAGGCCTCATGCGGGCCGTGATAGCGGCGACTATCCGCCATCATCCCCCACTGACCGCCGTAAGCGCAGGCGCGTCCTGGCGCCGTCGCATGATCCAGTAGGCGATGGCGAGCGCTGCCGGGATACAGGCCATGCCGGAGAGAGCCTCGCTTGGCGAGAATAGAATGAACATCGCGAGTGCGCCGAGCGCGAGCCGGATGGCGCAGTCTACGCCGGGGCGGTCGCTGAATGAGGCCTGCAGGCTGAACATGAGCGTCACAGTTGCGGTGCAGACAAGTCCGAGCGCGGCAAGTTGCGCCATCCCCGGTTCGACCACCAGCTCCGGCCTGACGAACGCTGCAGCCATGAGCACGAACAGCGATGCGCATAGCGTCAGCGCAGCCATGAGCGTTTTCATGAACGACGCGTCGGCGATCTTGGCAGTGACAGCTGCGACGACCGATGTAGGTGGCGTCAGCTCGCCCCACACGGCGAGGAAGAAGGCGAAGAAGTGCACGCTCCAGGGATTGACGCCGGTCTTGATCATAGCCGGCGCGATGACGAGGGCCGTCAGTATGTATGTGGGGGCCGGTGGCAAACCGGTGCCGAGCAGGGCGCCGAAGAGGAACGCGACGACCACCATGGCCAGCAGGTTGATGCCGGCCGCTTCCATGAGCAGGAAGCCGATCTTGGTCGGCACGCCCGTGATGACGAATGCGCCTGTCATGATCGAGAGCGTCGCGAGCAGCAGCGTAAGATCGGCCGTCATCGAGCTGAAGCCATCGAGGAAGCGCAGCCCTGGGCTCGCAATGCTCTTCAGGCTCGCCTCCCGGGCTCCTGTCGCCAGCTCCACCACATGCTTCAGTAGAAGTACGGCCATCACGACGAAGAACACGTAGATGGCTGCGAACATGGGCGCCATGAAGAGAATGGCCATCAGCAGGACAAGGCCGGCGACGACCAGCGCGAAGGCGCCGAGGTTGGCCCAGTCACCCCAGTTCATGGGCTCGTCGGCAAAGGTCTGCCCGTTGGTCCCGCCATAGCGCATCGACAGCAGGTAGACGCCAACGAGAAGGCCGATGAAAAAGACGACGGCCGGCGCGTAGCCGCGCGCGACGACATCGAAATAGCTGACCCCCATGAAGTCGGCCATGAGGAACGCGGAGATGCCCATGACGGGCGGCATGAGCTGTCCGCCGAGCGAGGCCGAGGCTTCGATGCCCGCCGCCCGATGGCGCGGCATTCCCGAAGCGATCATCGCTGGGATGGTGGCCGATCCCGTGGTTATGGCGTTGGCGGCACCGCTGCCGCTTACGGCGCCGATGCCGATCGATCCAAGGACAGCAGACATCGGTACCGCGTGTGGCGAGCGGGCAGCGACTTGACCGGCCGCCTTGAGGATAGATTCGATGCAACCAAAGGCGCGCAGAACGCTCAGCACCAGAATGAAGGAGCCGATAAGCGTGAGCGCAAGCTGCGGCAGGCGTGAGTAGACGCCGGTTGCCATCTCCAGGCTCGAGGCCGTCAGAACGCGCTCCCAATCGAGGCCGGGATGGCGGAACATGCCGGGCACCGCCCAGCCATAAAGGCAGTAGACGATCAGAATGAGATTGATGATGAACAGCGGAAAGAAGCGCTTGCGCGAATACTCCAGAACCAGGAGGACCATCAGGGCGCCGAAAAACATGTCCGGCGTATTCCAGAAGCCCGCGCGGGCGAAGCCAATCGCATCGAACTCGACCGTCATATAGATCGCCGTCGCGATGGCGATGGCGCAATAGATGCCACCGATCAGATAGTTCAGCGGGCGGCTGAGCGAAGGGTAGAGATCGTGCTCGCGCAGCGCGCTCAGCGTGAAGATGACGAACGTGAGCGGGACCAGCGTTGCCGCGAGCTGAGATGGTCCACCGAGGCCCGTCATATAGTAGATGAAGAGCAAGCCAAAGAAGATCGCGGCGGCACTGTAGTAAGCAATCTCAAGCACCGTTTCCGGCCACGAGCGCGCTGCTGTGTCCATGTTCATTGGATTCGACCTGTCGCGCGGGGAGCCGGGGGCTGCTCCGAGTATGGAGATTGCAGCGGGCCAGATGCGGCCCGCTGTCTGAAGTCGACCGGGGAACTGCGGCTACTTCGCCTTGGCGATGCGGGCATCCCACTCGGGATCCCAGGCGCCCTTTTCCTTCATGTATTTTGCGAGCCCTGGATGGATCTCCACGAGATCCACGGAGGACTGAATGCCGCGCTTCTGCATGCCGATCATATCGGCGGCGACCTGCGCGAAGGCGCCATCGGCCTTCTTGAGGGCTTCGGCATTCTTCTCGACGATCGTCAGCTTGCGATAGACATCATCCGCCGACACATCGAGACCGACGTGGAACCCGTAGTAGAAGGGCAACAGCGTAATCGCCTCGGCGCCAATGTCCTTCTTGAAGACCTTGGCGGAGACGTTGGTCGTCGCGAGCCCCTTCTCCTTCAGCGATTTCATTTCGTCGGCACTTGGATTGAGAGCGATCCAATCCGTGGTGAGCGATGCTTCGGTGATCCAGGGCGGCACGCCCGTCTCTGCATTCGTATAGACGACAAAGGCCTGAAGATTGCCCGACTCGAGCAGCGAGCCCGCTGTTGCGAGATCGACCTCGGTATAGTCGTGCTTGATGCCGAGTGCTGTGAGGCCGCGTTCCGTCTGCGCGCGCGTATCCCACGGGCGCGGGCCGGTGAACGTCTTCTTGCCGGCGAGATCGCCCCAGCTCTTGATCTTGTCTTTGTCGCGCTTGTGGATGCCGAAGCCGACCTCGGCGGTGAATACCCACATCGACATGATGGGTGCACGCTGCGCGCTTGCCTTGAAGCCTTTGAAGCGCGCGATGTCGTTTGCGTACTCGTAGAAGCCGATATCGGCGCCATAGAAGCCGTCGAACTTGTTGGTGGCGAATCCCTTGATCGTGAGGATCGCGCCTGGAGCCGGCTGGACGGTGACATTGTAGCCGGTCCACTCCTTGTTCAGGACTTCGGCCAGATTGACGAGCGCTTTGTGGCCCGCGGATCCTACGGCCGAAGTTCCCCAGCGGATTTCTTTTGTCTGGGCAGAGGCCGTCGGCCCCATGCCACCAACGAGCACGGCTAGAGCAAGCCCTGCAAAGGCCTTCTTGAGCATGTTTCAAACTCCCGGATTTTGCGCTGGCCTCTTGTCGGACCAATTCGCGGGCTGCGTCATGCTGCATGGCCCGAAAGTCCGCTGGCCGGCAGCTAGCGAGTAATTTTTTGCTGTTCATCGAACAGTAAGTGCGCATGGGTGGGGTGTCAAACGGCGCCGCCACGTAAGCCCTCGCTCTGTGCGCGGAATGCCAATCGGCTCCGCGCATGCAGGTTCCTGAGAATAAAGCGCGCGGCGACAGCACGCGCCGTGAGGAAGACGAGCGCGCAGGTGGCGGCAAAGTCATCCGCGACCGCATGGGCAGTCGCAGGTCAGGAACGCGGCCGCCGCCGCCGACACGGTCATCACGAATGCGCGAGATCGCACGCTTCATCGAGCGCATGGGCAGACTGGCGACCGCTGCGTGATGCGCCGTGCGTGAGGCTATGCCGGCGCAGGCCTCCGGCGCCACTGCAGAAGCGCAATCAAGCCCGCCGCCAGGAGGCCGCCGCCGAGTGGCCACAACTGCGAGGGGCGTGGTGCAGGCTCCAATACGGACTTGATTTCGTATCCGGCTTCGAGGCCAAGGCGGCGCGCGTAGGAACCGAATGCCACGTTGCTGATTGTCGTCGTGTCGCCGAGGCTTGTTACAGTGAGGCCGGCGGAGCGCAAACGCTGGCGCGGGTCACCCGGATCACCGAGGGGCACATTGACGGTCTTGCGAACCGTATCACCCTCGATGTTCATGCCTTCGACGACGATGTTGATGCGTGAGCCGGCGGGGGCGTCCGCAACACGTGTCACCAGCTCCTTCGCCGGCAGCTCCGTCCATTTGGGATAGAACTGGTCGAGCCACCAGTCGGGCCGGAACAGCGTGAAGCAGGCGAGAAGGAGGATGGCGGACTCCCACAACCTGCTTCGCGAGACGAACCAGTTCATGGTGGCGGCTGCGAACAGCAGGATCGCAATCATCGAGGTTGTGATGACGACTGCGAACTGCCACCAGCTTTCGATACCGATCAGCAATATCGCAGGATTGAAGATGAAGACGAACGGGAGAATGGCCGTCCGCAGCGAATAGAGCGCGCCCTGAAAGCCCGTCGCGAGGGGATCCTCGCGCGAGATTGCAGCCGCCGCGAATGCCGCGAGACCGACGGGTGGCGTGATGTCTGCCATGATGCCGAAGTAGAAGACGAAAAGATGCACGGCGATGAGCGGGATCGCGAGCCCGGCCTGGGCGCCGAGTTCGACGACGACGGGTGCCATGAGTGTCGCGACCAGGATGTAGTTCGCGGTCGTTGGAATGCCGAGGCCGAGGACGAGCGAGATCGCGGCGATCAGCAACAGCATGGCGATGACGTTGCCACCCGAGATGAACTCGACGAACTCCGTCATCATGAGGCCGAGGCCCGTGAGCGTCACGGTGCCGACGACGATGCCCGCAGTCGCCGTGGCAACGGCGATGCCGATCATGTTGCGCGCACCGCCAGCGAGACCATCGATCAGATCGGTCCAGCCTTCGGCGATTGCGGCAGGGACAGGCTGCTTCCTGAATATGGCCAGCAACAGCTTGCGCGTTGCGACGATGCCCATGATGGCGACCGTGCCCCAGAAGGCGGAGAGTCCCGGTGAAAGCTGGTCGACAGTCAAGCACCACAGCAGCACGACGAGCGGGATCATGAAGTCCAGCCCGGTGCGGACCACATCCCATGCGCGGGGAAGGTGGATGATCGGCGCATTGGGCTCGTCGATGACGAGATCCTCGTAGCGCGATGAGAACCAGACGCTCGCCACGTAGATGCCGACAATAGCAATTGCCAGAACAGTCGGTGCATCGCGCCCGAAGGTGGCCTGTATGGCTTGAACGCCATAGTAGAGCAGGCAGAGCACCGCGATCATGCCGGAAATGCCGAGGCCCGTACGTAGAAACCTCGTCTTGAGCTCCATCTGCTCGCGCGGGATCGGCTTCGAGCCGAGCTTCACCGCCTCGAGATGCACGATGTAGAAAAGCGAGACATACGAGGCTATGGCCGGCAATGCAGCGTGCTTGATGATCTCCGAGTAGGGAATGCCGACGTATTCGACCATCAGGAATGCAGCGGCGCCCATGACGGGCGGCATGATCTGCCCGTTGATGGATGACGTTGCTTCGATGGCGCCCGCCTTCACACCGGACAGCCCAGTACGCTTCATGAGCGGGATAGTGAAGATGCCGCCCGAGACGACGTTCGACACCGACGAACCCGAAACGACGCCATTGAGAGCTGACGAGACGACCGCCACCTTGGCAGGGCCGCCACGCAGATGACCGAGCAGCGCAATGGAAAGCTGCATCATCCAGTTGCCGGCGCCGGCCTTGTCGAGCAGCGTGCCGAACAACACGAACAGGAAAACGAAACTCGTCGACACCCCGAGTGCGATGCCGAAGACACCTTCCGTGACGAGCCACTGATGCGTGAGGAAGCGTGACAGAGAAGCGCCCTTGTGCTGCAAGGCCTCAGGCATGTAAGGGCCGGCAAACGTGAAGAACATGAAGACGGCAGCCACGCCCACCATGGGGAGCCCGAGCGATCGGCGTGTCGCTTCGAGCAGCAGTAAAATACCGCCGCCAGCCGTCACCAGATCCATCATGGTCGGCTGGCCGGGGCGAAGTGCGAGCTGATTGTAGAACAGAAAGAGATACGCACCGGCGAACGCACCCGCGAGCGCGAGGATCCAGTCGATGGTGGGGATGGTATCCCGTGACGAGGACTTGAAGGCCGGATAGGCCGTGTAGGCAAGAAACAGCGCGAGCCCCAGGTGGATGGCGCGCGCCTCCGTATCATTCAGCACACCGAAGCCGAGAACGAACGGCAGAGGCGAAGCGTACCAGAGCTGGAAGAGGGACCAGAAGACCGCAACCGAGAGCAGGATTTGCGCTGCGAGGCCGGTTGGCTTGCGGCCGCCGGTATCGGACTCGGCCACGAGTTGCTCGAGCTCAGGTGAAATCTCGGTCGCTGCAGCCGACTTGTCCGTCATCGCATCCCCCGCGGTCTCGCAGTCGTCGTAAAGTTTGTCGGGGCGCCGATGTCGGCGCCCCGCTCAAGAGCCGTGGCTTACTTGATCCAGCCTTTTTCCTTGTAGTACTTCGCGGCGCCGGGATGCAGCGGCGCGGAGAGCCCATCCTTCACCATCTTGGTTGGGTCGAGATTGGCAAAGGCCGGATGCAGCTTCTTGAACTCGTCGAAGTTGTCGAAGGTCGCCTTCACGAGCTGATAGACGGTCTCATCCGGCACCTTGGCCGAGCTGACGAGCGTCGCGAGCACACCGTAGGTCTCGGTGGGGTTCGGGTTGTTGGCATACATGCCACCCGGGATGGTGGCCGCGGCGTAGTAGGGCTTCTCAGCGAGCAACTTCGATACGGCGGGACCTGTCAGCGAGACGAGCTGAGCGCCACAGGTGGTCGTCGGATCCTGGATGTTGGCCGACGGATGGCCGACGGCGTAGTAGAAGCCGTCGATCTTGGCATCGCAGAGCGCCGGGCCGTGCTCGTCGGCCTTGAGCTCGGAGGCGAGCGAGAAGTCGGACATCTTCCAGCCCATGGCCGCGAGCAGTTCTTCCATAGAAGAGCGCGTGCCGGAGCCGGGATTGCCGACATTGAAGCGCTTGCCTTTGAAGTCGTCGAACGACTTGATGTTCGCTTCCTTGCGAGCCAGCACCGTGAATGGCTCCGGATGAACCGAGAAGACGGCGCGCAGATCGCCGTAGGGGCCGGCATCCTTGAAGGCCCCAACGCCCTTCAGCGAATTGTAATGTACGTCCGACTGGGCCATGCCGAAGTCGAGTTCGCCGGCCTTGATCGTATTGACGTTGAAGGCCGAGCCGCCGGTCGACTCCACCGAGCAGCGGATGCCGTGCTGTTTGCGATCCTTGTTGAGGAGGCGGCAGATGGCGCCGCCTGCAGCATAGTAGACGCCCGTGACGCCGCCGGTGCCGATCGTCACGAATTTCTGCTGGGCCACGGCGGCTGTCGCGGTGCCGAGCAGGCCGGCCATGCTTGCGGCAACGGCCATGTACTGGAAACGCCTCATTTCACACTCTCCATGCTGTTGATCTCTTCAAAACTGGTCCGTGCGGCCAGATGACCACGCTGCTGGGGCGTATGACGCTCCAAGCGAACGGTCTGCCGCAGTACGGGGCATATTGTAACGGCTGGCGTCTGGCCGGCATGCTGCATTGCAGAGCTGCGTGCTGTACTTTCCGGCGGCGATCGTGCGTTGCCCTGTAAGCGTGGCGTATACTGAGTCTCAAGTCAATCTGGTCCAGCAGGTCATCGGCGACGGCGGCGTGCATTAGCCATGCGCTAACTGTTCCGATGCTGCAGTATGCTGGTCTGAGAGCTTACGGCCATCGGAGGTCCCATGGAGTTCGATCCCGTGATGCTGGCGCGCATCCAATTCGCGTTCACGATATCTTTTCACATCATTTTTCCAGCGTTTACCATTGGCCTGTCGGCATTCATCACCGTGCTGCTGCTTCTGTGGCTGCGCTCGGGCGAGGAGAAATTCCATCGTCTCGCGCGGTTCTGGACAAAGATCTTCGCCGTATCTTTTGCGATGGGTGTCGTTTCGGGCATCGTGCTCAGCTATCAGTTCGGCACGAACTGGAGCCGCTTCTCGGAGTTCAGCGGGAATGTCATCGGGCCGCTGATCGGCTACGAGGTTCTGACCGCCTTCTATCTCGAGGCGACCTTCCTCGGTATTCTGCTGTTTGGCTGGAACCGCTTTCCGCACTGGCTCGTCACACTCGCGGCGGGCCTGGTCGCGCTCGGCACGGCAACCAGCGCTTTCTGGATTCTCGCGGCAAATAGCTGGATGCATACGCCGACCGGCCATGAGATCCGGGACGGTATTGCCTTCCCCGTGAGCTGGTGGGAGATCATCTTCAATCCGAGCTTCCCCTATCGCCTCGCGCATATGCTCAATGCGGCATACCTGACGACGGCCGTGGTCGTGCTGGCGGTCGGAGCCCGTTACTTGCTCGCCGGCCGCCACCCGGAGGAAAGCCGCACCATGCTGCGCATGGCAGTCGGTATGATCGCTGTCACGGCGCCGCTACAACTATTCATCGGCGATATGCACGGCCTGAATACGCTCAAGCATCAGCCGGCGAAGGTCGCGGCGATGGAAGGGCATTGGGATGGTTCGAAGCCCGGTTCACTGGTGCTCTTTGGTATTCCGGATGAGAAGGCACGGAAAAACCACTTCGAGATCGCGCTCCCCAATGTGGGCTCGCTCATTCTGACGCATAGCTGGGACGGCAAGTATCCGGGCCTCACGAGCTTTCCTGAAAGCGATTGGCCGCCGGTCGCAAATGTCTTCTGGGCCTTCCGCATAATGGTCGGCATCGGAATGCTGCTGATCGCCGTTGGCTTCTGGGGCATGTATCTGTGGTGGCGCGGGCGCTTGTTCGAAAACTGGTTCTTCCTCAGATCCGTATCGCCCATGTGGTCACTCGGCTTCATCGCCATTCTCGCCGGATGGTTCGTGACCGAACAGGGCCGTCAGCCCTGGCTGGTGCACGGTCTCATGCGCACGGCGGATGGCATATCGCCCGTGCCGGGTACGAGCGTTGCCGGCACGCTCGCGCTCTTCGTGGTGATCTACGGTGTCGTCTTCTCGATGGGCGTCTACTACATCAACCGCCTCATTCACGCGGGGCCGAAGGGTGAAGCGACCGCCGCGCCCGAGGGACTGCCGAACCGGCCACTCTCGGCCGCCGAGGAGGCCGCACGCGAAGCCACCGGCCGGTCGCGGGGCGAAGGGCCTGGATTCTCGCTCGGCACATCGAAGGAGTGATGGCGATGGAAGCTTATCTCCCGCTTATCTGGGCCGCGCTGATTGGCACCGCCGTCGCGATGTACGTCATTCTGGACGGCTTCGATCTCGGCATCGGCATTCTCTTTCCTTTCGTGCGCAAGGAGGAAGAGCGCGACGTGATGATGAACTCGGTCGCGCCCTTCTGGGATGGCAATGAGACGTGGCTCGTGCTTGGCGGAGGTGGCCTCTGGGTTGCCTTCCCGACCGCCTATGCCGTGATCATGCCGGCGTTCTATCTGCCGGTGATCGGGATGCTCTTGGCGCTCGTCCTGCGTGGCGTCTCCTTCGAGTTCCGCTGGGTCTCGAAGCCATCGCATCGCATATGGGATGTTGCCTTTGCCAGCGGCTCGATCGTGGCAGCGTTTCTGCAGGGCGTAATCCTCGGCGGACTTCTGCAAGGTGTCGAGGTCGTCGACCGCCAGTATGCTGGCGGCGCGTTTGATTGGCTGACGCCATTCTCGATCTTCGTCGGCCTTGCGGTCGTGGCAGGTTATGCACTGCTCGGTGCGACGTGGCTCGTGATGCGCACATATGGATCGGCGCAGGAATTCGGCCGGCGTGTTGCGGCGCCGCTGCTCTTGGCAGTGCTCGGATCCATGGCGATCGTGAGCTTGTGGACGCCTCTGAGCATCGACCGCATTGCCGAGCGCTGGTTCAGCCTGCCCAATCTCTTCTATCTCTGGCCGATTCCGCTCGTCACGGCACTGGTCGGCTATCTCGTGTTCGTCTGGCTCAATCGCGGCGACGAGGTGAAGCC
>JAEYYJ010000429.1 GCA_023430845.1 Pseudomonadota bacterium | reverse complement strand
GTGCCGTAATGATGGCGCCGGCGCATGGCCTCGAAGATCGCATCGCGATCGAGGCGCGGGGCGAGGTAGCAGGTGAGGCCACCCTGCGCGCCGAAGAAGGATGAGCCCGGATAGGACGCTCCAGGCCGTCCTTTGTGGCCGTCGGAATTGCACACGACGCCAACGCGGTAGTTCTTGGCGAACGCATCGTGCAGGATCCACTCGAACGTGCCCCAGTCCGAGTGCACTTCGACGGCGGTCTCGAGGCGGCCGTCGTGTGCGTAGGTGATGTCGGCATAGCGGCCGCCGACATGCGCCATGACCACGCAATCCTTGCCTGCGAGCTTCTCGAAGAGAGCGCCGGCTTCGTGCGCGTCAGCGGCCTCGTCGGCCATGTCGCCGCCTTCGGTGATCTGCGCGTGGCTCGAACGATGGATGCTTTCGCCCTCGCGGCGATACATGACATTGCGGTCACCGCCTACGGCGGTGTTGGCGCTCCATTCGTAGCCGGGAATGCACACGAAGCGTCCGGGTACATCGAACTCGGCCGTCGCCACATTCAAATCGCGCCAGAATTCGCCGGTGATCTGGAAGTCGTTGCCTTGGTGGCTCATGACGTCGAGGAACGCGCGATCGCGACCGAAGGCGAAGTACTCGCGTGCCGAGTTCGTGCCGAGCGTCTCGTCGGACTGGCCGTGCGTGTCGGCCCAGAAATGCACGGCGGGCGTGGTTTTCTCGACGATGCGCAACGGGTTGCTGCGCGCCAGAAGCGCGCCATCCTCACCGAGCACGTCGATGGTGAGATCGCCGGCTTCCGCAACAGTCAGACCTTCCAGCGTGGCGCCGAACTCACCTTTCTTGATATCGACCGTAGCAGGCAGGCCGGCGATCGGCCGGCTCGGCGCAAGACGCACTGTGCGTGCAACCTGATCCGACGGATTACCCCAGGCATCGTCGATCTTGACACCGAAACGGAACGGCGTGCCGGTGCGCACCATGGTCGGCAGCAGGGCCTGCCACGTGACGCCGAGCCCCGGTCCGATTTCGATGGTCGGGCTCACAGGCAGCGCGACATAGTCGTAGGTCGCGATGGCATCGACGAGCACATGGAACTCGAAGATCTTCTCGCAGTACGTCTGCAGGCGCACGCCGGGCGAACCGAAACGCTGGTCGCCGAAACGCACCGTGATCGTGTCGCCGGGCTTTAGGAAGTGCTTCATCACGCCGATGTAGAGCGAGCGGCTCCAGGGGCGGATGTTGCGCTTGAACTCCCAGCGCGCTTCGAGTGTGGCACCATTCGATGCCTCGATCGTGGTGTAGCCCGGTGCCTTGGGATCATCGAACTGCACGGGGCCGAGATCGGTCGCGAAGCGGAAAGCGATCTTGAGGCTGCCCGTATCGTCGATGCCGAAGGCGCCCGCCGTATAGACGAGCGTGAAAGTTTGCCAGGAGCCCGCCTCGAAGCGGCCGGAAGGAGACAGCGTGGCGCTGCCCATGAGCTCAGGGCGAAAGGTCGAATAGGGCATTCCGGAGTTCCTGGCTGGGAGTGGAGCAGGGCCTGCGCTCAGAAGAACGCGACGATGCAGTAGATGGATGTGATGGCAAGGACGGCAAACGTACCGAGCGTTCCGATCATGCGGAAGGTGAAGACCTCATCGACCTGGCTGATGCCATACGCGTGCAACACGCGCGATGCCAGCAAGACGAGGCCGAGAATATGGATGAACAACGCGCCGAGGCCCAGGTGCTCCGAGAGTGCGAGCAGGAACACTGTCAGCGGCACGAACTCGATGAAATTGCCGTGGGCGCGGATGCGACGACGCAGCGTTTCATCACCACCGTCGCCGATGGATGCCTTGGCGCCCTTTCGTGCCATCGAAACGTTCATCGAAAGTGCAATGAGCATCAAACCGAGAATGCCTGCATAGAGCGCCGCTGTCCGCATGTGATCCTCTGTGCTGTCGAAAGGTCCTTCGAGCTACAACGTCATCGTCTCAGCGATCGATCCCCATTTCGGTGAGCGGAACAATCTGCACGCCGGCCTTCTCCAGACCATCGCGAACGCCACGCGCAACCACGACACCGGTGGCCTCATCGCCATGGACGCAGAGCGTGTCGATCTTCGCCTTGATCACCTTGCCTGTAACCGAAACGACCTCGCCCTGCTCGACGAAACGCAAGGCCTGCGCCGTTGCCTTGGCGGGATCCTTGAACACCGTGCCGGGAAGCGAGCGCGAGGCCAGCATTCCATCATCAGCATAGGCGCGGTCGCAGAAACCTTCGCGCGCGATCGGCAACTCGAGCTTCAGCCCAGCCTTCTCGAGTTCGGAGCCGAACAGCACGACGAAGATCATGCCCGGATCGATCGTCTTGATGGCGCGGCCGATAGCCATGGCATAGTCCGCTTCCACGCACGCCATATTGCTCAGTGCGCCGTGAGTCTTGAGGTGCGTGACCTTGAGGCCGCCATAGGCCGCGATACCTTGGAGCGCGCCGATCTGGTATGCGACGAGGTATTCGAGTTCCGTCGGCGACATGCGGATCTGGCGACGGCCGAAACCCCAGAGATCGTTGAAGCCCGGATGGGCGCCGATGCTCACGCCCTTGTCACGGGCCAGCATGACGAGCCGATGCATGGTATTGGCGTCGCCCGCGTGCATCCCGCAAGCCACGTTGGCGGACTTGACGATGTCCATCATCGCCGCATCGTTGCCGATGTCATAGGCGCCCCATCCTTCGGCGATATCGGCATTGAGGTTGACTTTCGCGGCCATTGTTCGCTTCCTCAGTATGAACGCGCTGCTGCGGCGCGCCGGGGGCGCTGCGGACTGCCGGAATTGGTAGCAGTGCGGGGCGGACGCGCCAAGCTGCGACTGCGGATCGGAATGGCGGCAAGGGGGAAGTGTTCGCCATGAGAGAACAGGGGCTCGCGCCCGTGCCACGCTTTTTGCCGAGCGGCGATACCGCGCTCGTCGTGGAATTCGGCGACCGCCTGGACCGTCACCTGTCGGCGTTGGTGCTCAATCTGCGCCATCGCGTGCAGGAGGCCGGCATTGCCGGCGTCAGCGAAGCGGTCCCGACGTTCAGGTCGCTGATGGTCCACTACGATCCACTCGTGGTGCGTGCGCGCGAGCTCGAAGCGCAGCTCATGCCGCTGATTGACGGCCTCGAAGCGGAGGCACTCGTCGGCCAGCGCTGGCTCTTTCCCACATGCTACGAGGGTGAGGACTACGCCCCTGATATCGGTGACGTCGCGGCGGCGGCTGGTCTCAGCACAGCCGAGGTCATTGCCCAGCACGCAGCCGTCGAGCATCTCGTCTATATGATCGGCTTCCTACCTGGGCAGGCCTACATGGGCGATCTCCCCGAGGCCTTGAACCTCCCGCGTCGCACGAGCCCGCGCATCAAGGTTCCGGCAGGGTCCGTCGCCATCGCCATCGGACAGACGACCGTCTACACGAACGAGAGCCCCGGCGGCTGGCACATCATCGGCCGTTCGGCCGTGCCACTCTTCGACGCAGGCCGAGACCGGCCGGCACTTCTTTCGCCTGGCGATACAGTCCGCTTCGTGGCGGTCAGCCGCGCCGTTTATGACGACATGCAGGCCGCTAGCACGGAGGGCGTATTCGACATCAACACGCTCAGGGCCGACGCATGAGTGCGCTGCGTGTAATTGCTGCCGGGCTCGCGACGTCCGTCCAGGATCTGGGCCGCTTCGGCTATCAGCGCTTCGGCGTGCCGACAGCCGGCGCGCTCGATCGCGTCGCGATGGCCGCTGCCAATACGGTCGTCGGAAACACTTCC
>JAEYYJ010000404.1 GCA_023430845.1 Pseudomonadota bacterium | reverse complement strand
CCACGCCCTGTCGTCATCCAGCGCACGACTTCGCGCGCAAGCGGCAGACCGCGGGAGAGCTGATTTATTGATACGACGTCCCGCACGCGCGCCGAAGTGCGCACCGCGTAGTGATCCGAGAGATTGGCGCCGACGCCCGACAAATCATGACGCACGGTGACGCCGATCGATTGCAGGTGCGCTGCAGGACCGATGCCGGAGACTTGAAGCAGATGCGGCGAATTGATCGTGCCGCCGGAGACGATGACCTCACGGCGCGCGCGCACGGTGCGATCGGCGCTGCCCTGGCGGAATGTCACGCCCGTGCAGCGGCGACCGTCGAGAATGAGGCCCGTTGCCTGCGCGTTGGTCTCGATCTTCAGATTGGCGCGCCCGCGTGCCTCGGCGAGGAAGGTCTGGGCCGTCGAGCCACGGAAGCGGCCATTGCGTGACATCTGCGAATAGCCGACGCCCTCCATCTGGGCGCCGCTCAAATCGGGCGTGTAAGGGAAGCCGGCTTCCTGCGCGGCCTTCACGAAGAGATGCGTGAGCGGCAGGATCGTGCGGTAATCCTCAATGAGCAGCGGTCCGCTCTTGCCGCGATGTGCGCCGTCACCCGGCGCATAGCGCTCGATGCTCTTGAAGTACGGCAGCACATCCTCGTAGGACCAGCCACGACATCCCGACTGCGCCCAGCCGTCGAAGTCGGCCGTATTGCCGCGCACGAACAGCATACCGTTGATGGAGCTGGAGCCGCCGAGCACGCGCCCGCGCGGCCAGTGAATGGGGCGATTGCCCGTCGCCGCCTCCGGCTCGCTCTTATACATCCAGTTGACGCGCGGATTGTAGAGAAGCTTCAACACGCCGGCGGGAATGTGGATCATCGGATGCCAGTCGCGCGGACCGGCCTCGAGCAGTACGACTTTCGAGCCGTCGGCGCTCAGGCGATTGGCAAGCACACAGCCCGCAGAGCCGGCGCCGACGATGACATAGTCGGCCTCGTTATCGCTCATGGCCGCTTCCTCTCCGCAAAGATGGTTTTGTTGCGCGGAGAATAGAGCGGCCGTTTGGCCGGGCAAAGGCGTCTGTTGGCGCGGGCGCCATGCATCGCCACATGGGCGCGCGAGGGCTCAAGGCTTTGGAGGTTCAACCGACGAGGAGGGTTGGGCGCTCGCCGTTGCGCAGCTTGCGCACGCGCCAGATATCGTCACTCGATGCGCCGATGTCGCGGAGCATGAAGTCATCGAGTTCACGCAGCACGTGAAGGCGGCCTTCGATGAACCGACGCACCATCGCGAGCGCACCAACGCCTGGGGCTACGGCAGCCCTCTCCGGTACTTCGGTTGAATATGCGGGGGCAGTCATGATCATTTTCTT
Organism: Pseudomonadota bacterium; assembly: GCA_023430845.1. Lineage (GTDB taxonomy): Bacteria > Pseudomonadota > Alphaproteobacteria > Rhizobiales > Hyphomicrobiaceae. The sequence goes on along the minus strand of JAEYYJ010000404.1, from coordinate 8,097 downwards.
TGAAAAGGTCGATGCGTGTATTGAACATCAAAATCAGAAGCGGCCGGCGCCCCCCAGGGTACCGGCCGCGGAAGCGTTTACTCGAGACTGAATTCAGCTCCAGTAGACAGCCTGGGCGTAGTGCTTCTCACGAAGCTTCTCGATCGCCTCGCCGCCGAACCCGAGATCGCGAAGGCGATCGTCGCTCATGCGCGCAAGGTAGGGCTGAATTTCGCGCTCGGCGCGGGCCATGCGGGCTTCGATGATCCGATCCAAGAAGCGGCCGAAGAAGCCCTTCCCGGTCGTTACGTCGGTGCGGCTGGTGTCGGCAGTAAAGCCAACGGGTGTGGTGGTCGTGGCCATGATCGCTCTCTTCTCTTAGTGTCCCGAAGAACCGGGTGTGCTCATTTGTTTTGTCCGCCGTGCCGATCCTCTCTTCGGAGGGTCTTTGTGCACTGCGATAAGGCGAACATAGTGAGTCTTTCGCAGGCGCAGTAGTTCTGGCATACCAAAGCAGCCATGCAAATATGCATGGCTTTTAAGAAAGTGTTACAATGGGTTATATATCACACGAGCAATGATGCGACGCACAATGCATCGGCACTTTGCACGCAACCCGGGCGGCAGCCAGTAAGGTGATCATGTTCCAGGATTTTTCGTCGTCTGCAGATCCCACACTCGGGGCCGATCGCGTGGCGCGGCTGCGCGCAAGGCTCGATCGTCTCGGCGTCGACGCCGTACTCGTCCCGCGCTCCGACGAGCACATGGGAGAGTATGTGCCCCCTTCCGCCGAGCGCCTCGCGTGGCTGACCGGCTTCACTGGCTCTGCAGGTCTCGCCGCGATCGGGGCCAAGAAGGCCGCCCTGTTCGTGGACGGCCGCTATACCCTGCAGGCCGCCGATCAGGTGGATACGGGCATCTTCGAGATCGTCCAGATCCCCGAGACCGAGCCAAGGCAGTGGTTGACGGCACAGTTTCCCAAAGGCACACGCATCGGTTTCGACCCGCGCCTGCACACGCGCGCGGCCATCGTCCGCTTCGAGGAAGGCCTCACCAAGGCCGGCCTCGAGCTCAAGCCCCTCCCGCGCAATCCCGTGGATCTCATCTGGGGTGCGGAGCGCCCTGCCCCCCCGAACGGCCCATTGTCGATTCAGCCGCTGGAATGGGCGGGCGTCACCGCCGCCGACAAGATCAAGGCCCTGCAGAAGCAGCTTCGCGAAGCCGGCGAGGATGCCGTCGTCCTGACGCTCCCCGATTCCATTGCCTGGCTCTTCAATGTTCGCGGCTCGGATGTGAGCCATAATCCGACGCCGATCGCCTTCGCAATCGTCCCGGTCAGCGGCAAGTCAGAACTGTTCATCGAGAAGAGCAAAGTCGGCCCCGAAGTGAGGAAGCACCTCGGCGCCGTCGCGCACATTCGCACGCCCGATGCGCTAGCCGAGCGGCTCGGCACGTTACGAACCGAGAAGAAGCGCGTCCGCCTCGACATGACGACCGCCAACATGTGGATCTGGCAGCGCCTTGGCGGCGCGCGCGGCAACATCAGTGACGCCACCGATCCGTGCATTCTTCCCAAGGCGCGCAAGAACGAGGCTGAAATCCGCGGCACGCGCATCGCACACGAACGCGACGGCATTGCCGTCACGCGTTTTCTCGCGTGGCTCGATCGCGAGGCGCCGCGCGGCAGCGTCGACGAGATCACAGCCGTGCGCACGCTCGAAGCCAAGCGCGCGGAAACACAAGCCCTGAAGGAGATCAGCTTCGACACGATCTCCGGTTCGGGGCCGAATGGCGCGATCGTGCACTACCGTGTGACCGAGGCAACCAACCGCAAGCTGCGCACGGGCGAGCTTTTCCTCGTCGATTCCGGCGGCCAGTACATCGACGGCACGACCGATATCACGCGCACGGTCGCCATCGGCGCGCCCACGGCCGAGATGCGCGACCGTTTCACGCGCGTTCTCAAGGGCATGATCGCAATTTCGGAGTTGCGCTTTCCCGCGGGCACGACCGGCGCTCACATCGACGTCCTGGCGCGACACGCACTATGGCAGGCAGGTTTCGATTTCGACCATGGCACGGGTCATGGTGTCGGCAGCTATCTTTCCGTGCACGAAGGTCCGCAGTCGATCTCGAAGCGCGGGCATGTCGTGCTCGATCCAGGCATGATCGTCTCCAATGAACCCGGCTACTATAAGACTGGCGCCTATGGCATCCGCATCGAGAACCTGTTGCTCGTCGAGGGCGCCGCACCCATTCCTGGTGGCGACCGCCCCATGCTCGGCTTCGAGACGCTCACACTGGTGCCGATCGATCGTCGACTTGTCGAACCCAAACTACTCAGCAATGGCGAGCGTCAATGGTTCAATGCCTACCATGAACGCGTCGCCACCATGGTCGGCCCGCATCTCAATGAGGACGATCGGGCTTGGCTGAAAAAGGCAACAGCCCCTATCTGAGGGACCTGTAAGAGGGGGGCGGAGGGCCGCAGGTAGAGACGATCACGTGCGATCACATTGCACTTGGCAAATTGTCACTCGCCCCAACGAGCCCTTCTGTGCGCCGCGAACACCCACTAATATGCGCACCCCATGACCATCTGGCAGCGATTCCCGAGCGTGACCGCGGGGCTGGCTAAGGCCGGCTCGCTTATTGCCTTTCTGCGTGGCCTGGCCGGCGGCGGCCAGCCGGCGGATCCGCGCACGACGATCGCGTTCACCATCGGCCTCATCGCGCTGTCCGCCAAGATGGCCAAATCCGACGGCGTCGTGACGCGCGACGAAGTCGATGCCTTCTCGCGGCTCATGCACGTGCCGCAAGAGGAGACCGACCGCGTACGTCAGATCTTCGATCTCGCGAAGCAGGATATCGCCGGCTACGACGCCTATGCGCGCCAGATCGCGGAGCTGCTGGACGGTGATCGGGCCATGCTGCTGCAGGTTCTCGAAGGGCTCTTCGTGGTCGCCGCTGCCGATGGCGTCCTGCATGAACGCGAGGAGAACTACCTGCGCTCGGTCTCGGACATCCTCGGCATCGGGTCGAGCGACTTCGGCTATGTGCGGGCCCTCTTCGTGCGCGATGCCGGCAACCCCTACGAGATCCTGGGCCTCTCCCCTACGGCCAGCGATGCCGACATCAAAGCGCGCCACCGCAAGCTCGTCATCCAGTACCACCCGGACAAACTGTCCGGCCTCGGCGAAGGCACGGACCTTGTGTGCGCAGCGACGCGCAAGGTTGCCGCCATCAACGCCGCATTCGATACCCTGCGTAAGGAGCGCGGTTTCTGATGGACCGCGCCTGCTCACCGCTGGTGCACGCGCTCCATCCCTCGCCGAACTTCGAGCCGCGCCGTGGCAAGACACGCGCCGACATGCTCATTCTTCACTACACGGGCATGATGAGCGCCGCCCGCGCCATTGCCTGGCTAGCCGAGCCGGTGTCGCGCGTGTCGTGTCACTACGTCGTCGACGAAACCGGATGCATCACGCAGATGGTTCCGGAGAGTGAACGCGCATGGCACGCGGGCGTCGGGAGCTGGGCCGGTGAGACGGATATAAACTCCGCCTCGATCGGTATCGAGATCCAGAATCCCGGCCACGATCTCGGCTATCCCGAATTCACCGAGCCGCAGATGGCCGCCGTCATCGCGCTCTCGCAGGACATCATCGCGCGCAACGCGATACCTGCAGCGCGCGTGCTTGCGCATTCGGATGTCTCTCCCGGGCGCAAGATCGATCCCGGCGAGAAGTTCGACTGGCCACGGCTTCATGCGGCCGGCGTCGGACATTGGGTTGCACCGGCGCCGTTGGATCCTGATGAGTTCGGCTTAGGTGACGGGGATTGCGATCCGCTGATCGGCGCGACGACGGCGCTGCTCGCGCAGTACGGCTACGGCATCACGCCGAGCGACACGCTCGACGCGGCGGGCACCAAGGTTGTGCGCTCCTTCCAGCTCCACTTCCGCCCCGAACGGCCGGATGGTCGGGTCGACCGAGCGACGCTGGCGACGCTGGAAGCGCTGCTGGCGGCTGCATAGTCGCTTCGCGAGTGGGGCTTTCGCCCCACGCCCCAACCGGGGGACGCCCCCGGAGCCCCCGTCTTTCTTGACTTGGAGCGCGGAGCCAGGTGGCAAATCAATAAATAGAAGGGGGGCCGGGGTCTCCCCGGACGGGCTTGGGCGGTAGCCCAATCGCACCGCAGGCGCGACGCGTTGCCCACCCGCTGCTCTTCCGCTACAAGGCGCCCCAACCCCGACATGCACGCGACGAGGATCGCCGCCGATGGCCAACCCGCAATTCGTCTATCACATGCACCGCCTCTCGAAGACCTACCCGGGCGGCAAGCAGGTGCTGAAGGACATCAACCTCTCATTCTACCCGGGCGCCAAGATCGGCGTCGTCGGTCTGAACGGCGCGGGTAAATCCACGCTGCTCAAGATCATGGCGGGTCACCTCGATGACTTCACGGGCGAGGCCTGGGCCGCCGAAGGCGTGAGCGTCGGCTATCTGCCGCAGGAGCCGCAGCTCGATCCCGATAAGGATGTGCTCGGCAATGCCATGGAAGGCGTCGGCGAGAAGAAGGCGATCCTCGATCGATACAATGAGATCGCCGCCAACTACTCCGAGGAGACGGCCGACGAGATGACGGCGCTCCAGGACCAGATCGACGCGCAGAACCTGTGGGATCTCGACGCGCAGGTCGAGCAAGCCCTTGATGCGCTGCGCTGCCCGCCGGGAGATGCCGACGTCACGAAACTCTCGGGTGGTGAGAGGCGCCGCGTCGCCCTGACCAAGCTCCTGCTGTCGAAGCCGGACATCCTGCTGCTCGACGAGCCGACGAACCATCTCGATGCCGAAAGCGTCGCGTGGCTCGAACGTTTCCTGACGGAGTACGCGGGCTGCGTGATCCTCGTCACGCACGATCGCTACTTCCTCGACAACATCACCGAGTGGACGCTCGAACTCGATCGCGGCCAGGGCGTACCCTACAAGGGAAACTACTCGAGCTGGCTCGAGCAGAAGGCGAAGCGCCTCGAAGTCGAGAAGGGTCAGGAAGAAGGTCGCCAGCGCGCGCTCAAGCGCGAGCTCGAATGGATTCAGTCGTCTCCCAAGGCGCGCCAGGCCAAGTCCAAGGCGCGTATCAGTGCCTATGACAAGCTCGCCGAGGAGGCCGGACGCGAGGACGTTGGGCGCGCCAGCATCCAGATCGCGCAAGGCCCGCGTCTCGGCGACATGGTGATCGAGGCGGAAGGCTTGACCAAAGCATTCGGCGATCGGCTGCTGATCGACGGTCTCTCGTTCAAGCTGCCGCCCGGCGGCATCGTCGGAATCATCGGGCCGAACGGCGCCGGTAAGACGACGCTCTTCAAGATGCTCGTCGATCAGGAAAAGCCCGACAAGGGCAGCATCAAGATCGGCGATACCGTCAAGATCTCCTACGTCGACCAATCGCGCGCGCACCTCGACGACAAGAAAACCGTGTGGGAGGAGCTTTCCGGCGGCCTCGACCAGATCAGCCTCGGCGGCAAGAAGGAAGTGAATTCGCGCGCCTATTGCGGCTGGTTCAACTTCAAGGGCGCGGACCAGCAGAAGAAGGTCGGGATGCTTTCGGGCGGTGAGCGCAATCGCGTGCATCTCGCGAAGCTGCTCAAGGAGGGCGGCAATCTGCTGCTGCTCGACGAGCCGACGAACGATCTCGACACCGAAACGCTATCGGCACTCGAAGCGGCGCTCGAAGATTTTGCCGGCTGCGCGGTAGTCATCTCGCACGATCGCTTCTTCCTCGATCGTATCGCGACGCACATCCTCGCTTTCGAGGGCGATAGCCATGTCGAATGGTTCGAGGGCAACTTCGCCGACTACGAAGAGGACAAGAAGCGCCGCCTCGGCGATGCCGCCATCGAGCCGCACCGCATCAAGTTCAAGCGGTTCGAAAGGTAGGCAACCCGTTCCTGCCGGTGCGCGTTACTGTGCCAGGGGCCTTGTGCGGTTTTCAATCCATTGCTCATGGCCCTACACAGCATAGGCAGGATTTATTATGCGCATCCCCGCACTCGCTATTGCCATGGCAGTCGCCATCGGCGCCGCACCGTCAGGTGTTCTCGGTCAGGAGAAACGCAAGGATGGCGGCAGCGGCACGGTTAAAGGACAAGCAGAGCAGCCGACGAACCCGAAGCATGTAGAGCCGGAGAGTTCATCGCATAACGCTGAGAAGCCAAAGCCCTCTCAGCCCGCTGCACCAGAGCCATCGCCCAAGAAGTCCGAGCGAGAACCGGCAGCGAAAAAGTAGAACGCTGCCTCGCCTAATCGACGATGAACAACTTCGCGCCTGTCCGCGTGTAGGAGCGGTGCGCTGCATCGCCGAAGTTCGAAACCTGATAGCTCATGCCAGGCGTCAGGATGAAGCGCCGACCGTCACGAAGCTCGGACTCGAGTTCGCCTTCCAGCACGTAGAGCACATGTCCCCGGTCACACCAGTGATCGGCAAGATAGCCGGGCGTGTACTCGATCTGCCGAATACGCACGTCGCCCATCATGAATGTGCGCCAGATGGCTTTCCCCGTCTCGCCGGGATGCTCCTCCGGCTGAACCATGCTCCAATCGGTGACGGTGAAAGGCAGCGCGGGCAGTTCCATCGATTGTGATCCTTGATCGCCTACTTCTTATCGGTATGCCCGAGTGACCGCTCCGGCGCGATACGGTCACGCGTGAGGCGCTTCAGCTCGCCGACATCGGGAAAGCGGCTCGCTTCCTTTCGAGACCAGACCAGTTCGCCGTCGATGCGCACCTCGAAAACGCCACCGCTCGCGTCAGGTGTCAGCGTCACCGATCCGATTTCCTCGGCGAATGTCGAGAGTAGTTCCTGCGCCATCCATGAAGCACGCAAGCCCCAATTGCAGAGGCGGCAGTATGTGATGTCGACGTTCGGAGTTTTGGTCATGGCCGCAGTCTAACGGAAAGAATTCCGATCGGAAAAGAGCGTCGGCGGCGCTCCCAGTATGCCCCCGGCGCCGAGCTGCTCATGCCTCATGTCCGCCCAAATTCGCGGTCCATGTTCCGGCCACGCACAATCGGTTCGGGGGGAAGTCATGGGGATGCTGCCGCGGGGTACGAGCGATGCGAGTGACATCGCGATCAGCACGGTCGTGAAACGCGAGGGCGGGAAGACCGCCACGCTCGTCGCTCTCATCGCCTTGGTGTTCTCCGCCTACAGCCTCTGGGAAACTTCGCTGAAGCAGCCGGACGTGCGCATCTTCGTTCCGCCCGTCATCCAGTTCTCGGCGCCGTACAACAACTCGAACTTCGAGGTAATCGCGATCCCCGTGACGTTCGCCAACGAGGGCGCCCGTACGGGCACGGTGCTGTCGATGGAGCTTGCCGTCACCGACCCGCGCACAAACGAGACGAAACTTTTCTATGCTGCCGATTTTGGTCGCTGGACCATGGAGAAGACGCGCGCGCAGGCCTACCAGCCGTTCGCGCCGGTATCGCTCGCTGGAAACTCCTCGCGCACGGAAACGGTGCTGTTCTACACGCGTGGCGATGACCAGAAACCACCTCAGCTCATTCAGGCGACTGGCCCTTACCTGTTCAAGCTGTCGCTCGAACAGGCTGTCGCCGACGATCTCGGCCCAGTGGATCAATGGCTGGCCTCGGGTCCGGTCTCGGTGAGCTTCGAGCGCGAGTTGCGCTTCTACGATGCGCGCGCCTTCAACAACGGCACGCTGCCGCTCTATGCGAAGGACTGGCGATCGACGCAAGGCGGCCCAACGACGGCGGCGAAGTAATAGTCCATAAAAGACGGGGGACCGGGGGTGTCCCCCGGTCGGGTACAGGGCCGAGGCCCTGTTCGCATCGAAGATGCGAATGCTCACGTCACCAGAGAAATCAGTGTCGTCTGCTCCAGCGTGTCACCGAACCATGCGGTGATCGCGGCTTCGCGCTTGCCGATGTATGTCGGCTTGCCGTCGCGCAGCACCATCGGCACGTCGTGCCCCGGCACGAGCAGTGTGTTCGGCTTTTGCCGCCACAGATTCCACATGAACTCAATTGAACTGCGCGTGACAGCGGGATCGTACGTCATATCCGCTTCGAGCGTGGTCAGCTCGACGCGGTTCTT
>JAEYYJ010000373.1 GCA_023430845.1 Pseudomonadota bacterium | reverse complement strand
ATGTCGGCATTCTCTGGGATCGCGATGCGCGTCTCTCAGCGCCGATGCTCGACTATTTTCACGCCGATGGCGGTCTCATTGTCGGCGATAACGAGCCGTACAGGGGGAGCCTGGAAGGCGACTGCCTATGGCAGCACGCGACGTCAAGAGATCTGCCGAACGCGCTCATCGAAATCCGCCAGGATTTGATCCGCGACGAGCAAGGACAGCAACAGTGGGCCGAGCGGATCATTGCGCTCGTTCGCGCGTTGAAAGGGCGTCCGGATCTCAATCTCGACCGCTTGTGAGCGGCCCCAAGTTTTGAAGAGGAGCGTGTCATGACGAAACTCGACAAGGCAACCACGACCGAGCTCGAAGCGGCGGCATTCCGGCGGCTCGTCGAGCACCTGCGTACGCGCAGCGACGTGCAGAACATCGACCTGATGAACCTCGCGGGCTTCTGCCGCAACTGCCTCTCGAACTGGTACCAGGAGGCGGCAAGCACCGCCGGTAAGGAGATCAGCAAGGACGAGGCGCGCGAGATCGTCTACGGGATGCCCTACAAGGAATGGCAGGCGAAGTACCAGAAGGAAGCGTCGGCCGAGCAGAAGGCCGCCTTCGAGAAATCCAAGCCGCACAGCCATTGAGACGCGATACATGGCAAAGCCCGTTACGCCGAGACTGACCACCGACTGTGTCGCTGTGGATGCCAAGGGGCGCGTGCTGCTCATCCGGCGAGGGCATCCGCCGTTCGTCGGGCACTACGCCCTCCCCGGCGGGTTCGTCGATGTCGGTGAGACAGTCGAGGACGGCTGCCGCCGCGAGCTCCTGGAGGAAACGGGGGTCAAGGCCGGCAAGCTCCACCTTGTCGGCGTATACTCCGACCCGAAACGCGATCCGCGCTTTCACACGGCCGCGGTCGTCTATCTGACGCGCGTGCGTTCGCCGAAGGCGGTCGCGGGGGACGATGCGGCCGCGGCCGAATGGGTCGAGGATTGGCGCAAGGTGGATTTTGCGTTCGATCACGACATCATCCTCCGCGATGCCATGCGCCTCCTCGCCAAGCTGTCAGCGGGAACTGCCAGCGCCTGACGGGACAAGCATTCAATAAGATTGGGATAGGCGATGACCGGAATTCTCCGGCCGGTGACGGCGTTGTTGCTCAGCGCATCGATCCTGATGATGGGCAACGGACTGTTCGGCGTTCTGGTGCCGATCCGCGCCGATATCGAGCACTTCACGTCGTACGACATCGGCTTCATGGGGTCGTTTCACTTCGCCGGCCTGATGATCGGCTGTTTGATCTGGCCGCGCATCATGGGCACGGTCGGGCACATACGCGCCTTCGCCGCCTTGACGGCACTGGCCACGATGACGCCGCTCATGCACGCCATGTGGACCATGCCGTGGATGTGGTGGGGGCTCCGGGCGATCAATGGCCTCGTCTTTGCCGGCCTGTTCATGATCATCGAAAGCTGGCTGACCGGCGCATCGCAGCCCGAAACCCGCGGCCGCGTTCTCGGCGCCTACGCGATGACGAACCTGACGGTCGTCACGGTCGGGATGCAACTCATATCCGCGGGGCAGCCATCGAGCTTCGAGCTGTTCTCCCTCGTCGCCATCCTTTACTCGCTCGCGGCCGTTCCCATCGCACTGACGCGGCAGAGTGCGCCACAGCCGCCACCGCGGGCCAAGATGCGTCTCGGATGGTTGATTGCGGTATCGCCTGCGGCTGTTTTCGGCTGCTTCGCCGCGGGGCTGGTGAACTCGGCGTTCTGGACGTTCTCGCCACTATTTGCGCAGGGCGAGGGACTGTCGGTGCGCAATACGGCGCTCTTCATGTCGCTTGCGGTGCTCGGCGGTGCCGTGAGCCAGTGGCCGATCGGGCGGCTATCCGACAAGCTCGGCCGACGCGCGGTCGCGATTGTCGTGTGCGCGGTTGCATCGATGGCAGGCGTGGCTCTCTACGCAACATCGGGTGCGAACGCGACAGCATTGTTCGGCCTCGCCGTTCTCTATGGCAGCATGGCTTTCACAGTTTACACGCTCTGCGTCGCGCACGCGAATGACCTCGTGCACCGAAAGCGCGCCGTCGAGGTGTCAAGTGGACTACTGCTGGTCTTTTCGGCGGGCGCCATTCTCGGGCCCATGATGGCCTCTGCCATGATGCAGACGTTTGGGCATAGCGGGTTATATCTTCACACCGCCCTTGCCCACGTCGGCATCGCACTCGTGATGCTGTTGCGTGCGCGTATTCGACCGAAACTGCCGGCAAAGCGCTCGGAGCCGTTCGTCATCGTGCCCAAGACGACGCCGGCGGTCTTCGAACTCGATCCACGCGGCGAGCCCACCGAGGAGGTTCCTGAAGAGGCGCCTGCGCGATAGCGAGGCCTACAGGCTCGACCAGAGCAGTGTGAGGCCCGCGACGAGCAGTATGGCCAGCACGAGCCGGTCATAGCGGTGATCATCGAGGCGGCGGTAGATGCGCTGGCCGATAAAGGCGCCGATGAGCGTGCCGGGCAGTGCGAACAGCACCGCGCGGCCGAGCTCAACCGTGACGAGCCCTGCTGCTGCGTGCACCATCAGCGACACCGTCAGGATCGTCAGGTTGAAGCCCTGGAAGATGGCCCGACGCGCATCCTTGCCCCAGCCGCGCAGGCTCGCCCAGATGGTCGGTAGCGCGCCCGAAAGGCCGGCGAGGCCGCCGAGAATGCCGCCCGCGAGGCCGACGATGCCGTCGGCAATGCGCCCGCCCCAATGGACGGTCGGACGGTAGCTGCCGAGCAGCATCACCGTGCAATAGGCGGTGACCACGATGCCGACACCGAGCTTCACCGTTTGCACCGACACTATGACGAGCAGCCAAGTGCCGAGCGGAATGCCGATCAGGCCGCCGATCAGGAAGGGCGCGAGCCGGCGCCAATCGAGCGCATGCCAGATCGAGGGAAGCGATTGGAGCTGCGCGACGACGGAGCAGACGAGCACGAGCGTCGCGGCGACCGTAACGGGCAGCGCGTGCAGCCAGAGCACGAGCGCCGTCATGCCCGTGCCGAAGCCCGTGAGGCCGTTGACGAGCCCGCCGGCAAAGGCACCGGCGACGATAAGCAGAATTTCCGCAGTCATGAGGTGCCCGCCGAGTGGGGGAGATATCGTCGGCGGCAGCACCGCCGTGCATTTAGGGGAAGTGGTCAGACCGATCGCGCGCCATGTGGAGCCTATCCGCATGGCGGCCCCTGCCATAGCACAGCGCTGGTTGGTTCAGCACGTGCCAGCAGGCAGGGGCGAGAAAATAAACCTCAGATCTCGACGAGCAGCTTTCCTGTGACCTGGCGTTTATCGAGCGCCATGATGGCCTCGCCGATCCGCGCGAGCGGATACGTCGCATGAACGTGCGGTTTGAGGCGGCCTTTGGCGCACCAGTCCAGGACCTCGATCATGTTGGCGCGGTGCTGCTCCGGCTCGCGCATGATCATCTCGCCCCAGAAGACGCCGACGGCCGAGGCGTTCTTGAGCAGATACAGATTGAGCGGGATCTTGGGGATCGCGCCGGCGGCAAAGCCGATCACGAGCAGCCGCCCGCCCCAAGCGATCGAGCGCAGGGCAGCCTCGGAATAATCGCCACCGACACAGTCGTAGACAACGTCCACGCCCTTGCCGCCCGTCTGTTCGCGCAGGCCGGTCTTGAGATCCGTCGTAGCGTAATTCAGCAGGTCGTCGGCGCCGTGCGCGCGGCAGACGGCGAGCTTCTCGTCATTCGAGGCGACAGCGATCACGCGCGCGCCCATGAGCTTGGCGATCTCGACGGCGGCAAGTCCGGCGCCGCCCGAGGCACCGAGTACGGCGACGCTCTCGCCCGCTTTTAGTCCGCCGCGGTCCTTGAGGCCGTGCATGGCCGTCCCGTACGTCACGCTGATGCCAGCCGCCGCGGCGTCACTGACGCCATCCGGGATCGGAATCATGAGCTTGGCCGGCACCGCGACCTTCTCGCGTGCACCGCCCCAGGCGATATAGCCGCATACGCGCTGACCTGCTTTCAGGTCGGTGACACCCGATCCCACAGCATCGACAACGCCTGCGATCTCGGCCGCCGGTGAGAACGGCAGTTCGGGCTTGAACTGGTATTTGCCTCGTGTGATCAGCGTATCGAGGAAGTTGAGGGCCGCGGCGCGCACACGCACGACAACCTCGTCGGCGCCCGGTACCGGGTCCGCAATCTCCTCGATCACAATGGCCTCGGGCCCGTCCAGCGACTTGCACAGGGCGGCCTTCATGTGACACCTCCTGACGAAACTTTAGTGCCCTCCGACCGGGAGCGCTCACGACATGAGTACGACCCCTGCACCGCCAGTCAACCGCGGCTACTTCGCCATTGGTGCCGAGCGCATATCCAAAAGCCTCAACGTCGGCAACCTCATGCGCTCGGCGCACGGTTTCGGCGCGAGCTTCACGTTCACAGTCGGGGCAAACTACCAGGGGCGCGAAACGCATGCGGATACGTCGAAGGGCGTTCAGCACCTTCCGCACTACAACTGGGCGCGCATGGAGGACATGGCACTCCCGCAGGGCTGCCGGCTGGTCGGCGTGGAGCTGATCGACGAGGCCGTTGAGCTTCCGAGCTTCCGTCATCCGCTGCGTGCGGCCTACGTACTCGGACCTGAGCGGGGATCGTTGTCGGTTGAGATGCTTGCGCGTTGCGACTACACCGTCAAAATACCGACCACGTTCTGCATCAACGTGGCCATGGCGGGGGCCATCGTCATGTATGATCGCGTACGATCGCTCGGCCGATTCGCGGCACGGCCGGTTGGCGAGGGTGGGCCGATCGTCGCTCCCGAACCGCATGTGCAGGGTGGGCGCGTCATTCGCCAGGAGGATCCGTAGCGGCGCGGCGAGCGTTCCGCTGAAGGTGTCGCAAGAGAATGGAGAATAGAAGGCTCATGTCTCATCGGGGATGGACGCGCGGCATGGTGTTGCGCACCGCTGCTGCGGTGGCGGGGGTGGCGCTTGCCGGCAGTATTGCGGCCGCGCAGACGGTCAAATCCATCGGCACATTCTCGAGCTGGACCGCCTTTACGCACGGTGAGGGCGGCAGCCTGCTGTGCTTCGCAACCGCGCAGCCGACCAAGCAGGAGCCGGCCGGCGCCAAGAGGAGCCCCGCGTTCATCTATGTGTCGAGCTGGCCCAAGGACGGCGTCAAGGCCGAACTGAGCGTGCGTGTCGGCTATCCGCTCAAGGGTGGCAGTGACGTGACCATGTCTGTCGGCAATGCGAGCTTCAAGCTGTTTGTGCACGGTGACCGTGCCTACATCGCAGACGCGGGCGAGGAGCAGAAGCTGATCGATGCCATGCGCAAAGGCTCGACGATAACAGTCGTCGGCACGTCCGAGCGCGGCACGACGACGACCGACACCTATTCGCTCGCTGGGATCTCGCAGGCCCTTCAGGCGGTCGCGACGAACTGCAAGTAGGATGTTACGATTTCGGCTTCCCAGCCTTCAGCCGCGCGATTGTCGGAAGGATCGTGCGGTCGAGCGTATCGCGCGAGATGGGGCCGACGTGCTTGAAGGCAACGCGGCCCTCGGCATCGACGATGAATGTCTCGGGCATACCGTAGACGCCCCACTCGATGGCTGTGCGACCTGAAGTGTCCGCGCCGATGGCGGCGAACGGATTGCCATAGCGGCCGAGGAAACGGCGCGCATTGGCGGCCGCGTCCTTGTAGTTGACGCCGACCACTGGCACTTTCGTCTTCTCGGCAAGCTCGATGAGAAGGGGATGCTCCTCGATGCAGGGAAGGCACCAGGACGCCCAGAAATTCACGACCGTCACCTGGCCCTGCTGGAGCGTCTGCGAGGTCAGAAGGGGGACGGGGGGCGTGCCATCCTGAACACCTTCGATCGCGGTGAGATCGAGAGGCGGCGCCTGCCGGCCGATGAGTGCCGAGGGGAGCCTCGATGGATCGCCCTTCGTGAGCGCGAAGGCGAACAATACGGCCATGGCACAGAACATCAGGAGCGGCGCCAGGATCAGCCACGGACGGCGGCGTGGAGCAGCCTGATCGACAGCCTGGTCCGTCATTGGCCGCCATCCTCCGCGCTTGAGCGCCGGCGTACGCCGCGGGCTTCCAGCGCCGCCAGAGCACGCTGGTGGCGCCGGCCGTCAACGAGCAGCCATACGACCAAACCCAGCATCACCGCGGCGACCACCGCATAGGAAGCGATTATGAAGGCTGCGTGCGGTCCGAGGTCCATGGTGCTCAGCCTTTCACACTGGGCGGATTGCCAGCGCCCGCGCGGCTCACTTGTGCGAGCGTCAAGGCCTTCACGCGGCGGCGCAGGATCTCGTTGCGCATGGCCATCAGATGCATCGCAATGAACGCGAGCATGAAGCCCGCCGCCATGACGAGCAGCGGCGTCAGGATGGAGCTGTGAATGCTCGGGCCGCCGATGCGCAGCACGCTCGCCGGCTGATGCAGCGTGTTCCACCAGTCGACCGAGAACTTGATGATCGGCAGCAGGACGACGCCGACGAGTGCGAGGATCGCCGTCAACCGGCTGGCCAGTGTTTCGTCGTCGAGCGATGAGCGGAGCGCCATGAGCCCTAGATACAGAAAGAACAGGATCAGGACCGAGGTGAGCCGCGCATCCCACACCCAGTACGCGCCCCACATGGGGCGGCCCCAGAGCGCGCCCGTGACGAGCGCGAGAAAGGTGAAGGCCGCACCGAGCGGCACGGCGGCCTTGGCCGAGACGTCGGCAAGCGGATGACGGAAGACCAGCAACCCGAAGCTCGAGATCGCGACCAGAAGGTAGACGCCCATAGCCAGCCATGCCGAGGGCACGTGGATGAACATGATCTTGACGGTCTGGCCCTGCTGGTAGTCGGGCGGGGCGGAGAAGAATGCGAGATAGAGCCCGACGGCGATCAGTACCGCAGCCAGCCCGCTGATCCATGGCAGCAAGCTCGCGCTCAGCGACATGAACCGGGTCGGGTTTGCGAGGCGGTGAGTGAGGTTCTGGGCGCTCGTCTGCATGGCGATGACTTAGATGCGGTTATCGTGGCGACAGGCGGGCGCGGCTTGCACGCGCGGTTCCTGCGAAAGATCGACTTCTCCAGGCTTCTCGGCTCAGCCTGCGACGACGGGCTTCAGGGCCTCGATGAGCAAGCGTACCTGTACTTCCTCATCGGTCACCGCGAGCTGCGCCGCGAACCAGTCCTGCACCATGCGGCAGACCCGCTCGGGAGCTGCACGTGCAAGCGAGCGCGCGTCCGAGAAAAGCTGGAGGTCCATCGGGCTCCAGCCGCGCTTGGCAAGCTGCATGGCCAGTTGGTCGTAGTCCTCGCGAGTCGGCTGGCGGTGCTGCGCCGGCGTACGGCGACCCTCCGCGATGGCAGAGAAAATGGCGGCAGCCTGCTTCTGGAGGGCGGGCGTGTGCTCGGGGGAGCGCGACAGCTCGACGATCAGCGGGTTGGTTTCACCCTGAGAGATGAACCCGTAGCAGGCGTCGGTGCTGTGACGCGAAAGGCGCTCGAGGTTGTCGAGGAATGTTGCGGCGACCGACTTCAGGTGCTGAGGACTCGCGGCGAGTGCGTCGGTGACGTGCTTGCGGCGAAGGGCGACGAGCTGCTCCGCCAAGTGCTGGCTGATGGCCTCATCGGTCTTTCCCTCGCCTTTGAGGCGCGCTGTATCGCGGACGCGCTCCTGGTACCAGTCGGGGAACTCGGTCTTGAGGAGCTGCCAGAGTGCTGCCCTCTGGAACTGGCGATCGACCTCGTCGGGATCGGTGGCATAGCCGGTAGCTGCCAGCTTGCGCGCGTCGGGCGTGGCTTTCAGTACTGGTGGTGATGCCGAGTCGGGCGTTGTCGCGGACGAGACACGATTGATCAGCGGATCGAGCTGGCCTGTCGCGTGCAGCGCGTAAACGCCTCCGCCGATGAGTGCGAGGAGGACAAGGGCAGCCACGGCGATCTTCGGAAAGCGCTTCGGCGCGGGCTCGTCGGCCCATGCGTCGTCGTCCCGAGGGCGCGGTGGCGCGGCACTGCCCGTCGCGGGAGAAGGGCCGCGCATAGGAGCAGCGGTCGGCTCCGTGCGAGGAGCGCCGCCCTCGCTTCGGGGCTGGCCGGGAGCTGGCTGACGTGTCCCGGTCTCGCGTGCCCGGCGGGCGGCTTCCTCGCGCCGGGCCGCCTCGGCCGCGATCACCTCGCGCGTATCAGAGGCCCGCTCGACCTTGTCCTGAAGGCTTCCCGGCCGTTGAGCGGGCTCCGCACTGCGGGCTGCAGCCTGGCGGCGGGCCTCGGCCTCCCAGCTCGCAGGATCCTTGGCAATACGGTCGCGATCGACCCCTGCCTTGGGAGCTGCGGGTTCTGTCGGCGCGCTGGTACTTTCCGCGGGGCGCGCAGGGGGAGCGGGGGCGGCTGGCGCAGCGGACGGAGGCGCGGCTGGAGGCGAAGATTCCGCCTTCTTGGGAAAAGCCTCGGCCGCGGGCTTCCAATCGTCAAATCCTTGACGCCACACGAGATCGGTCGGCAGCAGGTAGCCGAGCTCGATGATCTTTTCCATCTCGGGGGCGCTGATGGGACCGTGCTGCTGCCCGTCGCGCGCCAGATACCATTCACTGGATTGATCGGCTTGCGACATGTGTTCCGTTGTTCTCGAGGTGCTGTTGGGCGCTCATGATCGCCGAGCGACGTCTCCGGGGAACGCAGAACGACGACTGCTCGGCGTGCCTCTAATACCACACATGAGGACGCATCGTCGCGCATTGCGGCAAAATTCAGAAATTAGCCGCATGCGCGCGCTTCCGCCGCCCCGCTTCCGGGATACGTTTCGCCACTTGGGGACTAAGCTAAGGGCTAACCGCGGCAATCAGGTGGCAGAGTTCTCAGGTTGCATCCTTGAATTGCGCATCGACCGGCACGCGGTATGCGTTTGCGAGCCGGTTGGTCATGTTGGCGAGGCCGACGACTGCATAAAGCTCGTTGATTTGAGCGTCAGTCGCGCCTTTGGCGCGGGCCGCGGCTGTATGTGAGGCCATGCAGTACTCGCAGTTATTGGTGATCGAAATCGCGACGTAGATGAGCTCCTTCGTCAGCGGGTCGAGATGCCCCGGACCCATGATCGCCTTCAGGCTTTCCCAGGTGTGCTTAAGCATGCGCGGCTCGTGCGCGAGGTAGCGCCAGAAATTGTTGATCGACTTGACCTTGCGCGTCGCTTTGATGTCGTCGAAGACGGCGCGCACTTCGGCGCTTGCAGTGCGGGGATCGACGGGCTTCATTGAAGTCTCCTTCCCGGGCGAGTTGGGGCTGGAATGTCTCGCAGCGCATTGACGGGCGTCAACCGGCGCCGCCGTTGAGTTCCACACAAGCGAGCAGGCGACAGGCATGGCAGATGATCCGGAGCTGGCGGCGCTCGACGTCCTCGACCGTCACATCGCCGCGCTGAATGCACGGGACCCCGCAGCGGTTGCGGCGACCCTCCACTTCCCCCACTACCGGCTTGCCGGCGCCGGTATGCGTGTCTGGGAGAACGCCGAGCACTATTTCGGCGATTTCCGCGCGCGTGCCGGCGGCGACTGGCACCGTAGTGCCTGGGACTTCCGCAAGTCGATCGCTGCCTCCGCCGAGAAGGTCCATCTCGACGTCCAGTTCACGCGCTATCGCGCCGATGGTTCCGCGATCGCCAGCTACCGCTCGATCTGGGTGGTCACGCGGATCGATGGCAGATGGGCGGCGCAGCTCCGGTCGAGTTTTGCGCCTTGAGCCGACAGCTTCGCCTGTGTGCGGAACCTGATCGGCATACGCACGATCATGCGGGGAATACTCTCCACCCGATCGAAGGCGCGCCAACCTGCTCAATCCACTGGCACACCATGGAAATCTGAATATCTCAAATTGACGTATGTCCGTACCAATGCAATCGTGCGCGCTTCCGGCCGGAGCATGGAACTCAAGTCCTGCACGTACCGGGAAACAGGTCTGGGGAGGCCTTGATGCAGGATCGGCCTGCGAGTGCGAGTGAAGTAGGCGCATTGCCGTCGCACGTGGCGCGGTTGCGTTGTCGCGCGGGTGAACTCTCAGGCCACACGGCCGGTCAGGCGCCCGGCTACGTCCAGGGCAATCTCTGCATTCTGCCGAAGGCCTATGCGACCGACTTCGCGGCCTTCTGCCAGCGCAATCCGAAGCCCTGCCCTGTGATCGGCATGAGTGCGGTCGGCGATCCTGCGCTGCCTGATCTCGGCGACATTGATATCCGCACCGACGTGCCGCGCTACCGCGTATTCAAGGACGGCACGTGTATCGATGAGCCGACGGATATCCGCGAATACTGGACCGACGATCTCGTGTCGTTCGTTCTCGGCTGCTCGTTCTCGTTCGAGCAGCCGCTGATCGAGGAGGGCATTCCGCTCCACCACATCGAGCACGACACGGTCGTGCCGATGTACCGCACGTCGATCGATTGCGTGCCGGCGGGGCCCTTCAGCGGCAAGATGATCGTATCGATGCGTATGATGACGCCTGCGGACGCTATCCGCGCCGTGCAGGTCACGTCGCGCTTTCCAGCGGTGCACGGTGCTCCGGTGCACATCGGCATTCCCGAAGCGATCGGCATCGAGGATCTGATGTCGCCGGACTTCGGCGAGCCGCCCCCCGTTGTCGAGAAAGGGATGCTCCCCGTATTCTGGGCGTGCGGCGTTACGCCTCAATCCGTGGTTCTCAACGCCCGACCGCCGATCTGCATCACGCACAAGCCGGGTTCGATGCTCATCACCGATCGCCTGAACAACAAACTGGCGGCGTTGTGATCGACGGCCAACTTATTTCGAATGTCTCAAAGGGAGGAAGTGCTGATGAAGTTCAAATTGCCTGCTGCCTGCGTTGCCGCGACATTCGCGGCCGTGGCGTCTATTCCTGTTTGGGCGCAGGATCTGCAGCCGCGGACGTTTAACGCTGTCGGAACGTGGAACTTCTTGACCAACTGGCAGAAGATGGAGCAGCCCTTCTGGGTTGAAGATCTGCCGAAGGCGACGGGCGGCAAGCTCAAAGGCAACATCAAGTCGATCACCGAGGTCAACCTGAAGGGCACCGAAGTCGTGCGCCTGCTGAAGCAGGGCGTGTTCGACTTCGCCGCCGCGCTGCCGATCTATGTCGAGGATGGTGGCGCCGTGATCGAGGCGTCCGACATCGCGGGCGTGGCGCAGAACTTCAAGATGAGCCGCGAGATCGTGAACGCGTGGCTGCCCGAAATGCAGAAGGCCATGGACCGGAACGGCGCCACGATCCTCGGCACGTTCACCTTCCCTGAGCAGGTCATCTTTTGCCGAGGCGAGATCAACAGCCTGGATGACCTGAAAGGCAAGAAGGTTCGCGTGCAAGGCACGTCGCAGGCCGATTTCGTTGCGGCGCTCGGCGGTGTTGGTGTGACGATCGCATTCGGCGAAGTCGTGCCGGCGCTGGAGAAAGGCGTCACCGACTGCGGTGTGACCGGCACGATGCCGGGCTACAAGGCCAAGTGGTACGAGGTCGTGAACACGCTGGTGCGCTTGCCCGTGAACTACACTGTCGGCGTCTGGGTCGTGAACACGGCCATGTGGAAAAAGCTACCCGAGGCAACCCGGACAGTCATCCAGGCGGAGATGAAGAAGCTTGAAGACAAGGCCTGGAAGGTCATCGAGGACGAGACCGAGGAGGGCATTGCTTGCAACACCGGCAATGGTGCGTGCTCGGTGGGGGCGCCAGGTAAGCTGAAGCTTTTCGTGCCGTCAGGTGACGCCGTGAAGGAGCGCAAGAAGCAGATCGACGAGCAGGTGCTCGCTGCGTGGGCGAAGCGTTGCGGCGCCGAGTGTGCCGCGAAGTGGAACGAGCTTGTCGGAAGTAAGTACGGCTTGACCGCTAAGGCCAACTAACGATCTGCTCAGAAGGGGAAGGCCCGGGAACCAGCCCGGGCCTTTTGCATGCTATGATCGATATGCTTCAGACCCTGCTGTCGGCTATGGCGGCATGGCACTTTGTAGCGGTGGCGGCTCTGCTGCTTCTGATCGTCCTGTTCCGCGAGGTGCTCTGGCGCATCGTAAGCGTAGTGTCGCTCGTCGGTGTCTGGATTGGGGGTGCGCTCCTCTTTGCCGCGGCTATTATTGTTACGACCGAGGTTCTCCTGCGTAAGGGTGTCGGAGCGCTTGTTGGCACGACCTTCATATTCTCCGGCTCGGACGAGATTTCGGGCTACCTTTTTGCCGTTGGCACAAGTTTGTCCCTGGCATATGTGCTCGTTACGAAGGGACACGTTCGGATCGATGTGATTTACGCGCAGTTCGGACCGAGGATGCGGGCGATCATGGACGTGATCGCGCTTTTGGTCATGGCGATCTTCGTCTCGGCAGTTCTTGAGCGCGCCATTGATGTCGCCAGCACGAGCTATGTGGAGCAGATCCGGTCGAATACGAACCTACGGATACCTCTGGCATGGTCGCAGATACCGTGGGCATTCGGCTTTGCTCTTTTCTTCCTATCCATTCTTCTTGCACTCACCAGGGCGCTGTTCGCGCTCGCGCGGGGCGACTTCAGCGCCGTGAGCGCCATAGCGGGCGTCGCGACGACTGAGGAGGAGATCGAGGCGGAGATCAAAGGGCTGGAAATGGGCGGTCGCGGGTCGCGCTCGGGGGACTAGCAACATGCTCGCAACCACACTTCTGCTGCTTTTGGGGCTGCTTGCCATTAGCGTGCCGGTTGCCGCCGTCATGGGTGTGCTCGGGCTTGCTCTCAACGACATGTTCGCCTTCATGCCGCTTCAGCGCGCCATGGGCGAAATCATCTGGAACGCATCGAGCGAATATATCCTGATCGCGATTCCGCTGTTCGTGATGCTTGGCGAAATTCTGCTTCGCGCCGGCATTGCTGAACGCGTTTACAATGCTGCTGCCCAGTGGCTGTCCTGGCTGCCGGGAGGGTTGATGCACGCGAACATCGGGACCTCGGCCATGTTTGCGGCGACCTCCGGTTCGAGTGTCGCGACGGCCGCCACGATCAGCACGGTTGCCATCCCTCAGATCAAGCAGCGCGGTTATGACGAGCGCTTGTTCCTGGGCAGTATCGCTGCAGGCGGAACGCTCGGTATTCTCATTCCTCCTTCGATCAATTTCATTCTGTATGGCCTGCTGACCAACACGTCCGTGCCTCGGCTCTATCTTGCCGGTTTCATTCCGGGCGCGCTGCTGGCTGGGCTCTTCATGCTTATCATCCTCGTCTATTGCCTGATCGATCGCAGGAGGGGAGGGACGCCGCTTGAGACGACCTGGAGCAAGCGGTTGCGCTCGCTGCCGGATCTTCTCCCGCCGATGTTCATATTCCTGGCGGTGGTAGGATCGATCTATGCCGGATGGGCTACCCCCACCGAAGCTGCATCCCTGGGCGTCGTCGCGGCGCTGATCCTCGCCGCTTGGGAGCGCAAGCTCTCGCTGTCGATGCTGCGCGCAGTAGCCGAAGGTACGATGAGAACCACAGCGATGATCATGCTGATCATCCTGGCCGCGCAATTCTTGAACTTCGTTCTCGCGGCTATCGGACTGACCGATGGGCTTGGTCAATGGATCGAGAGCCTGGGTCTCGGCCAGTACGGGACGATGATATTGATCATCGCGTTCTATCTGGTGCTCGGCTGTTTCATGGAAACGATCTCCATGATGATTCTCACGACGCCGTTCATCGCGCCTATCGTGTTCTCCCTGGGGTGGGATCCGATCTGGTGGGGCATCGTCCTGACCGTCATGATCGAGGTCGCTCTCATCAC